>JAAYCZ010000008.1 GCA_012729495.1 Syntrophomonadaceae bacterium
ATACAGCCTTGAAATCCGGTTTGGACATTACACCCACTTCCTTAACCACAAAATTTTTCGGTTAAGCTTTATTCTGATCCATAATTCTGGATATGCCTTCCAAATTGGTATAGAATTCTTCTTCACATCCATTTAACAGTGTGCGTAACTCAGCGTTCATTTCAGCACCTGAATTATAGACTTTAAGACCTAATTCGCGGCCTTTTTCAGTGAGATAAAGATTTACGACTCGGCGATCCTGGGCAAAAAGACGACGCTCCACCAAACCTTCCTTTTCCAGCTTATCCACCATGGTGGTCAGAGAAGAATTATCTATCTGGGCGCGATTGCCGATCTCGGTCAAGGTACAGCCGTCTTTTTCCAGCAGAGAAAAAAGAATAAACGACTGCGCCATGGTTACCCCGTACTCCTCCAGCGCCGAACCGATATGTTTTTCAACCCGCTTCATGGTTGATTTTAAACGGTAGCATATAAAAGTTGTAAAATCCTGCATTTTTAGTCCCTCATATTCTAAATTATTTTATTAGCATATATTATCCACAGTAACTTTATGATGTCTGAATATCGCCTATTTGTCAAGCTAACCGTCCCCTTGGCTGGCCTTGGGTGTTCTATTATTCCTGTTGACAAGTTCCAAACAGGACTGTTAATGTAGAGGAAACTATAAAAAACGAAAATAGTTTCCTGGGGGGATAAAGTTGAGAGAAAGAATTGCTGAATCCGCATTTAATCAAATCCTTAAATATGGCCTGCGCAAGTTTACCATCGATGATATTACAACAGAATTAGGTATTAGCAAGAAAACCGTTTATAAACATTTCAGCAGCAAAAACGAAATTATTGAATATGTTCTGAATAAATACGTGGCTGAAGAATTGAATACGCATGCGCAAGTGATGGCTTCAACCCAAAGCTTCCGTGAGCGTTTTGAAGCCCTGATCCTGCCTGCTAAGCAGAAACCGATTCCCACGCAACTGCTGGCAGAAATCCAACAATACTTTCCGGAGCTATGGGACAAATGTGCCGAGGCCATCCAGATTACCCGCAACCAGATCCTGCAGATATATGCAGAAGGCATCCAAAACGGGGAAATCCGCAGTATGATCCATCCGGCTGTTATTGATCTGGTAGTTAAAAGTGCCATTGACGGGGTTCTGGATTACAGATTTCTGTCCGAAAACGATATCGGAATGGTTCATGCGTTAGAAGATGTTAAAAGTATGATATTGTATGGGATCCTGGTACAAACCGATAATCGCGGGGGGGGAGAATAATGCAATCAAAATGGAAATGGTGGCTGCTCCGTCTGATCCTGGTTTTGGCCTTGGGGGCGCTCATAATCAACAGAATACAGGGGCAACCAGAATTTGATACTGCCAATGCGGGGGTGCAGGCCGTGAAAACCGCTGTAGCGGAAAAATCGCAGCGGCAAAATATCCTGCAGATTACCGGCACGGTGGATGCGGCTGAAAAGGATCTGATAACTGCACGGGTGGCAGGTATCGTCGAAAGCCTGAATGTTGACAACGGCGAATTGGTTGGGGCGGGACAAACTTTGCTGCAGATCGATGACCAGGCCTATCAAAGCCTGGTGACGATAAACGAGGCCACTTTAACTCAGGCGCAGACCAAACTAAACAGCACCCGCACCACTTTTGACAGAATGAAGCAACTACATGAGGCCGGGGCAGTCTCGGATCAGGATTTTGAAAATACCCAAGCTGCTTTAACGGCCGCCGAAGCTGATGTATCTGCAGCCCGAGCCGCGCTTGGTAATGCGCAAAATGACCTGAGCTATACCCGGGTAGTCTCTCCCATCAGCGGCCTGGTAGTCAATCGGAACGTTATTCGCGGACAGATGGTAGCGCAGGGTACACCCTTAATGGAAGTACACAACCTTGCCGAGGTGAATGTGATCGTTTCCATCGGCCAAAGCGAGTTGGGCAATATAAAATTGGGACAGCCGGCGGAGATAACGGTGGATGCATTCAACGACCAAGTTTTTAAAGGCACACTTACTTCTGTCAACCAGGCAGCAAGCCCCCAAGCCCGGGTGTTTCTGGCTAAAATTAAAACGTCAAATCCGGATGGCCTGTTGCGGGCGGGTATGTTCGCCAGCGTTAAAATTTATACCGGGGAGGAATTGACGGTCTTAAGCGTTCCCGAGGAAGCCTTGACCTCCAAACAGGGAAAGTTTTATGTTTTTGTACCCCAGGGAGATGTTGTCAAAATGGCAGCCGTTGAAATCGGGCAAATTTATGATGGCCGGGTGGAGATCAAACAAGGACTTGCGGAGGGGCAAGTGGTTATCAGCAGCAATGTTAATAAACTCAAAGAAGGCGATCGTATCCAAATCGTGACGGAGCAGGGGGTATAAGCTATGTTCCTGACCAACCTGAGTTTAAAACGACCGGTGCTGGCTACGGTAACCATCATCGCTCTGGTAGTTTTAGGCTTCTACAGTTACTTTCAACTGGATATCAATGATTGGCCGGAGGTGGAATTCCCGTATGTGACCGTTACCATCGTCCAGCCTGGAGCTTCGCCGGAACAGATGGAAAGCAAGGTGGCTATCAAAGTTGAGGAGGCCATCGGACAGATTGCCGGTGTTAAGCATATTAATGCCCAAATACATGAAAGTGTGGCCATTATATGGGCAGAGTTCACTCTGGAAACCGAGGGTCAGACCGCGGCCCAGAATGTACGCGATAAATTGGCCTCGATACGCCATGAATTACCTCAGGATATAGAAGAACCGGTTATTTCTCGCTTCGATCCGACCAGTGCTCCGATCATGTCGCTGGCCGTTACCGGGGAACAATCTGTGCAGGACATGAGCAAACTGGTGGATGATATCATCAAACAGCGCCTGGAAGCTGTTCCCGGAGTGGGGATGGTAGAGGTGGTCGGTGATGAACAGCGGGAAATCCATATTGATATGGACGCTGAAAAGCTTTCCGCTTATTATGTCAGTCCCGCCGAAGT
This sequence comes from Syntrophomonadaceae bacterium, assembly GCA_012729495.1. Taxonomy (GTDB): domain Bacteria; phylum Bacillota; class Syntrophomonadia; order Syntrophomonadales; family Syntrophomonadaceae; genus Syntrophomonas_B. The sequence continues at coordinate 2,986 of JAAYCZ010000008.1, forward strand.
GGCCGCAGCTTTGCAGCAGGAAAACCTGGAGGTGCCCGCCGGAGACCTGAAAAGTGAAAGCCGCAAAGTACCTGTGCGCACTTCCGGTGAAGTCAAGCACTGGGAAGATTTCAAGAATCTTGCCGTGGCCGTCCGCGATGGAGTCCTGCTTAAAATCGGTGATGTGGCCACAGTCAATGATAGCATTAAAGATCCGAAGAACCGGGCCTTTTTTCAGGGGCAACCGGCCATCGGTTTAAACATTATCAAACAGTCCGGCAATAACACCGTGCGCATTGCAGATGAGTTAAAGACGGCTATTGCCGAGCTTAATCAACAGCTGCCCGAAGGGGTAAAAATCAACGTAGTGCGCGACAATTCAGTCCGGGTACGCGCCTCAGTGAATAATGTGCTGGGTACTCTTTTCGAAGGCACTATACTGGCGCTTTTAACTGTGTTTCTGTTCCTGCGCAACTGGCGCAGCACCTTGATTGGAGCTCTGGCTATCCCGACTTCTATAATCACCACCTTCCTGATGATAAAGACAATGAACTTCAGCTTGAATACCATGTCATTGATCGCCTTGTCTTTATCAATCGGCTTGCTTATCGATGACGCTGTTGTGGTCATCGAAAACATTGTCAGACATATGCATATGGGGAAAAATCCGCTTGCTGCTGCCCGGGACGCTACCTCTGAAATTGGTCTGGCCGTAATGGCTACCACTTTCACGGTGGTGGCAGTTTTTCTGCCGGTTGCCTTAATGACCGGTTTAGCCGGGCAGTTTTTGAAACAATTTGGTCTTACCGTTGTGTTCAGTTTGCTGATTTCACTCCTGGTGGCCTTTACCCTGGTACCGCTGCTCAGTTCCCGCTATCTTCGATCAGACGAGGAGAATTACCGCGGTATAACCGGTTGGGTTTTAAACAATTTCAATCGGGGATTCGAATGGTTTAAGGTACAATACGCCCACCTGCTGGATATTGCTTTGCTCCATCGCTGGAAGACCTTGGGGGTGGCAGCGGCGCTGTTTATTCTCAGCCTGGCTATAGTACCCTTTATGGGCTCATCTTTTGTTCCTAACAGTGATTTTGGCGAACTCAGCGTAGTTTTAGATCTGGATGCGGGCCTTACCCTGGATGCGGCCGCCCAGACAGCAACTCAGGCGGACGACATCATCAAGCAGCATCCCGAGGTGATAAGTACCTTTGTGACGGCATCCCCCAGTGAGGCCCGGATCTTTGTCCAGCTCACCAATAAAAACAAGCGCAAGGCATCGATAGAGGATATTGCCGCCGAACTGCGCGAAGAGCTGCGCACTCAACCCGGTTATAAAGCCAGTATGCTCTTTTATAACATTATTGCTGAACAGCATGCCTGGGAATATTGCATACAGGGTAATGATTTACCTGTGCTGGCCGACTATGCGGAAAAAGTCCAGCGTCTTTTGGAAAATACGCCCGGCGCAGTCGATATCAGCAACAGTTACCGTCCGGGTACACCGGAAATGCAACTGCAAATCGATCCCGAAAGAGCAGCTGATCTTGGGATAAGCGCCGGTTATGTGGGGGATACCATATACACCCTTTTAACCGGCAAAGTAGCAACACAGTATAGAGATAAAGAGGACCGAATCGATGTACGGCTGCAACTGAAGGACACACAGCGGCAGAAATGGGAAGATCTGAACCGGATCAGCCTGCCCACCCCGGCGGGGAATGTTGCCTTAGACCAGGTGACCAGGCAGGTGATTTCCAGCTCGCCCGGTGTCATTGAGCGCAGTGATCGCGCGCGGGAAATAACCCTGTCCGGCAACTTGCGCGGTATTTCGCTGGGTTCATTTAATAAGCAGTTTGAGCAACAGCTGGCGGCAGAGTTAGACCTGCCGGCAGGTTACCGGGTATATGCCGGGGGCGATTCTCAGGAAATGGGAGAAACCTTTAATTTATTGGGGCTGGCTCTTATCCTGGGAATATTGTTCATATTCTTGATCCTGGCGGCTCAATTTGAAAGCTATATCGACCCCTTTGCGATCATGTTTTCCCTGCCTTTGGCCATTGTAGGTGCGATACTGGGTCTATTTTTGATGGGCAGCGATATAAGCCTGGTATCGATGATCGGGATCATTATGTTGATGGGTCTGGTTACCAAGAACGCTATTCTTTTGATTGACTTTATCAAACAAGCCCGGGCCCGGGGCGTAGAACGGAACGAAGCCGTACGAGTGGCGGCTGCGACCCGCCTAAGGCCCATAATGATGACTTCCACGGCTATGATATTGGGGATGGTGCCGGTAGCCCTATCACTGGGAGCAGATACCGAATGGCGCGCTCCCATGGCGCACGCCACAATCGGCGGCTTAATAACCTCCACACTTTTGACATTGGTGGTAGTCCCGGTCATCTATACTCTTTTGGATGATTTCACCCAATGGCGTAAAAACAAAAAGAGCCAACCAAGGAGCCAACAGAAAGTTCCTTTTGTTGGCTAGCCAACCGCGCTGACCAGCCACGGGGACGGTTCTTGTGGCTGGTTTCTTATCTTTAAAACCAGCCGCAAGAACCGTCCCCTTGCTATTCCAACAAATAATCCATCGTTAAAATTTATTCAGACGACTAAAAATCATATCTAGAAGAAACACCAAGAAACTGGCAGGATTATGAAAATTTACCGAGAATATTTAAGGAAAGAATACCATGTAACATAAATACCAGCTATTTCTAGGTCTACAGAAATGATCCGCAATAAAACCAAAAGGTATACTTTCAACTGTTCCTGTTGGAGGTGAGCTGTATTGCTGGCAATATTTTTAGATGAGAGCGGAATATTTGAAAAGGTAAACGAACATGCCCAGCTTAATGCCGGTTTAGTTTATAAAGGCGAAAACCTGGAACCGGCTATAAAAAATTTGCAAACATTGCTGGAGCAGATATGTTTCCAACATAGATTAACTTATCCGGAAGGATTACATGGCAGCGAAATTAAAAACCTCAAACTGCGTCGCCAGATCCAGCATCAAATACTGGAATTTTTGGGACACAATAAGGATTGGGCCGTTATTGGTATTGTGGCGGGAGATTTTATACAAGATGAGCGCTCCAATATCATTGATGAACGCCAGGCTAGCAACCTTTATCGCAATATGCTGATGCGTTTGCTAGACAACGCGATTTATTATAGCCCGTTAGCACAAGGACAGAAAAAGGCACAACTGCATATAGCCAGTCGCATTGCCGTCATAGATAAACGCGATCGGGAACGGCAAAGCCAGTATGCAGCATTAGGTTATAACCGTTTGGAGCATCGGGACAAGAACAATTGGTGCTATCCGTTAATTGATGAGCCTGTAATCAGCGCAGCTTTGAGCCAGCTCTATGAAGAACGGGAAAACTTTCCCCAACTTGATTTCCAACTTTTTGTGCAGAACATCTACAAGGCCAAAAATGTCGGACTAATGGCTGCTGATCTAATATGTAACTGGATATTTGGAAATATTGATCCCGGGCAGGCCGATCGGGGTTTGAATAACATCTGCACCAGACTGCATAGTATGGGGCTTAATTCCTATTTATGGACTTATGATCAGGTTGATGATAAGTGGCGGGAAGTATACGAGTTGGCAGAAAGCACCGATATTTATTCATGTTTAGCCCAACGATTAAGATTTAACCGCGATGCCAACCTTTTACACCAATACTATCAAGAACATTTTACTTTACCGGAAATAAACGTCACTGCCGATACGTTGGAGGCAGCCTGCCATAAGGCTAATAATACATTAAAGGGAAACAATGTCGAATACCACTTAGAAGAAGCTATTCTGCAAGAAATATTGGACCTGGCCAGTTTACAACTACCTCCTCCCCCTCCTTTAATTTTTTATTACCTGTATGACTTGCTGCTAAGAACCTATAATCACCTGGGTGAGCCTGATAAAGCCATAGAATACGGGGAAAAAGCTCTTAAACAACTGGATTTATCACCCCGTTCATTAGATAATATGGAACGCCGTCTGGAAACCCTCAACCGTATGAGTGTAACTGAGACTAACCGGTTTAACTTTGAAGCGGCTGTTCTTCTCCTGGAAAAGGACCTGGTTCCTCGTCTGGCAAAGCGCCTGCAATTGGAAGATGACGGCAGCGGGCCTCCTCTCGATCCCGTTCTGGGTAAATGTTACAGTTCCCTGGGTCAGAATTATGCCTTCCTGGGCCGAAACAAAAAGGCCTTACAAGCATTTCAACGGGCATTAGAGCATTTTGCCACCAACCCATGGGACATCGAAATCACCACTGCCCATATCCTGCAACTGGCATTGGCCACAGATAACCGGGAACTGTTTGATGAATATGCCTCCGGATATTTTGGTGAGTTGCCTGGCCAAAATTCTGCATTTTCAGACTCTGTTTCGCTGGATGATGACAACGCCTTAAAGTATTCCCGGCAAAATACAATACCTGCTGAAAGCCTGCCTTTACAGTATTGTAGGGCAGGACTAAACAGCAATAACCCTTTTAAACTATTTATCTTGGTCAAATATATCAACGTTTATGATAAATGGCGGGAGAATCAAGTCATAGAAATACTGCTGAATACTGATTATAAGGCCGTTTTTGGTTCGACCAATCACCACCCATGGGAACTAATCTACCGCCATTTGGCTGAAATTGCTTTTAAGGCCGGATACGAGGACGCAGGGCGGGATTGGGCAAAGCAATCGCTATCCGTGGGTAGTCCAACCCCATCGCTTACCTTCCGGGTTCTTCATTTGGGTACCGGACTGATGGCAGCTTACTACTGTTGTAAGGGTAAGCAGCTGAAACAGGCTTATCAGGAAACTCTGACAGCCCTGCAGGAAATATGCGCCAGTGAGGAAGGTCATCCCGTCTATCATCCCGATAACCAGAAATCCTGGTTCTACGGCTGTGTAAAAAATGCCGGTTCCAAAAGTTCGGTAAGAAAGAAGGTCCAGAGGTTTATAGGGCGGTTTACGTTTGAGTATAGGTGAGGGGGGGGTGAGTGACCTTTTATAATGAATAGCACAGATTTTATAGTTCATGCAATTGAAAACATGGAGGCGGATAGACTGATGCTAGAAACGGTAAAATTTGATATTGAGTGCTTGACTCCTATGTTTACTGGTGGTGTAGATAGATACTGCGACAGGTTACATGAAACGGGGATCATTGGAAGTATGCGATGGTGGTATGAATTAATTATAAGAGGATTAGGCTTTTATGCATGTGATCCTACATCAAAAGATTATCAATGTAAATTTGATCCTAACAGCAAAAAACCGTTTGATGAACAACTATGTCCAGTATGCAGGATGTTTGGTACTACTGGATGGAGGAGGCAGTTTAATCTTCAGATAAAATGGGAACCCAATGATAAATCTTATTTTTGGCTAAAATCAATTGATAGAAACAATCAATGGTGGCTAAATAAGATATTTGAATTTCCTAAAAAGGGTAATGTAGTTGACAACAAGTTTGCAATAGTTATACGAAATACAAACAATGAGATAATTCAACAATTAAAATACTTACTATCAATAATGCAGACATGTGGAGGTATTGGAGCAAAAAATCAATATGGATTTGGCATTTTTGAGTGCAATGACTCAGTATCTCCCGATGATTCCTTAAAAGGCATTTACGATTATTTAAGAAATGGTAAATGTGTTAGGCACTCTAACGAAAAAGACAGTGGTTGGAATAATCTAGAAAAGTTATGGTGGTATGATCTTGCCATTAATGATAATAACTCTATGGTTAAGCAATGGCAAAATAGTAGGTATTACATTAATCGAAGTAAGGATCAGAGTGCGAAATTTCTGTTGCCTACAGCTTTTGATATTCGATATAAAATACCTCCAGTTAATTCACCTGATGATCCGATATTGGGGTTAAGAGCTTCATGTAAAAATAGACATGGCAGGAATATTACTCGAAAGTATTTTGGATATGTTGATGGCGATCATCGTCAACGAAGTAATATTTTCGTTAGTCATCTTTATCGTAGAGCTGAAATGACAGATTATCATGTCAAAGCATGGGGTTTTTCAGGTTCTAGCCATGGGATAGAAGTTGGGGAAGAATTGAAAAGAATTTTTGAAATTAAGACACCAATTATAATGAACTCATTTAGCTTAAATAGGAGTGAGGGATACAAGGTGATTCGTTCGGAGGTGAATGAATGAAGCGAGAATTTATTTTATACATTCAGGAACAAATGGGAAATTCACAGAAGATGCCAGAGATGAAATCTTTGCAAGGTGATATTTATACAACAGCCTATCTTCAATCTAAAGTAATAGGAAATAAGGAGTTGGAAGAACGTTTTCGCAGCGCCTGGAAGGATAAAAGGCCGTCTTCTGTTGATCTAGGTATTTTAGAAGACTTGGGTCTGAATAACCATCCCCACCTTCAGCAACTTTTTCCTAACGCTTCCTGGCAATTACATATTTCTTTTGAACTTATGAAACCTTACCTTAGCAGAGACGACCAACAATTCTATATTATAGAAAATCCGATAAAAAAGGAATGGATATTTAAGACACCTTATATTGCACCTTCCCAGTGGAAAGGCATGTTGAGGGCGGCAATGATTAATTTGATGATTGAAGAAGAAAAAACCTGTGAAGCCTTTGCTGAAAGGCGGCTGCGGTTAAGCTTATTATTTGGAGACGAGAAAGGAGAACTCGAAAATAATTGCACAGATATTGCCGAATATCTTGATGAATCAGGGCCGGTAGGAGCTAAAGAATTGTATCGGCAGAAGGTGAAGGGTTGTTTTGGGTTTGATTCCGACCAGGCACTACCTAATCACAGTGGTAATCTGCATTTCTTTCCCAGCTTTTTTGAAAAAACCTCCCTGGAAGTAATCAATCCGCATAACCGGAAAACCGGAGCCGGTGATAAACCTATTTTATTTGAAATAGTCCCGGAAAAAGAGTGTGCGATGCTTAATATTTTATATGTTCCTATATATGGGTTCACAAATATAGATTACAAAAAGCGGTTAGAGATTGCTATCGAGGATCTTGAGTGTGTAACTAGGGGGATAAAATACTTATTTTCTTATTATGGCCTCGGAGCCAAAACTTCCAGTGGTTTCGGCTTAGCCCAAATAATGAACGATGTTGAAAAAAACAGGATACTAATAACTATTGAGGATGGCAAAACCCGAGACTATTTGGAAAAAAATCTTAATCCTAACCAACCAGGTGTACCAGAAAAACACCCGGAAGCTGATTCGGCACAGAATCATCGGGCTAATGATAAAAAGAACAAAAAGGGAAAAAGGGAACAACTCAAAGGTCTGGGGTCTTTAGAACTCGTTAAATCAAAGCTTAACCAAGCTAATGCTGAAACCTGCCCCAATATAGAAAACAGTGTAGAAATCGGAATTAACCAGGGATTTAAAGACTGGAAAATGCTCGAAAAGATTTTGAAGAAGATCCACCAAAGCATGAAAGAAGAGCAGTCTGAGATCTAATTGAGAGGGGGGAGTTGAGTGAAACTTGATAATACTGATCTTAAAAATTCCGAAGACTTTTTGAATATCGTGCGGAATTATCGGGAAGCTGTTATACGTGCCTCCGCTGGAGCTTATCTCCATAACCTGGGGAAGGTTAGTAAGGAATTTAATCTTGATCATCAAGGGTTGCTTTTTAATAAAGACAAACAGAAACAGTACTATTTTTACCAACATATTATTGGCCTTCTTAAAGCGGATACTGCAGAAAATACTATAGATATCAACCAGGAGTTTTTCATTACTGATAACTCCAAAAAGCATTTCGCTTCGGGAAACGATACAACTGAGGATGTGTTCAGTAGTGAAACTAGAGTTGCTTTGGCTAGAAGTATTAATGCCTTATTTAAACCTTTTAACGACTGTAAATACCGATGGGGAGACTTTATAGAATATTTGGGGCAGGGGCCTGATGATGCCCGCTTATATTTCAATAAAGACGCCAAAAACTTTCGAAGGCATGATGAGATTATAGGCGAGAAGGGAACTGGTCATCCGTATTATATTAGCCTAATCAGGCAACCGAGTTCGCTTCTTGCTCATTTAATGAGTATTTGTCACCGTGGTGCTTCCGGCGGGGAGAAGGATGTGTTCTATCTTCAAAAACAAAACAAGGTTGTTGATTCTAATATAGCTACCCCGTTTGGTTTCGAAACCCGAAATGCTGATAAGGAGTATAGCGAGTATGACGATTTACGAGAAAAAGCAGAGGATGTAATTAAGAAGTATCTTAGTAAAGATGAACAGAAAGATTTCTCTTTGATCGGCTTTATAGAAGATTTAAAACCAGTTTTTCAGCAAGCCATGGCTGATAGCCAGCGGCCATTTAACAATATCAGCGTACATGATATTGGACATTCCGGTATGGCTCTTCTGAAATCTGCTATATGGACATTACGGGACAAAAATCTCACCCACGATAGTTTCTGGACGGATGAGGGTAACTGGTTGCGCTGGCGGCTATTGCGTTTTAGCCTGGATGGTATTAGTTATCTTGCAGAGTCAGTCAGCATGGGAGACTTGAGGGTTCGTAAAAACAAGCTGGATCAGTATCTTGACCAGGTAAAACAACTGCTGGAAGAAGAGTATCCGGTGGCTACCGAAGTATATCGGGATGAAAACGGCTCTGTATTTGTATTCCCGGATTGGGGACCGGACTCGGATGAAGCTAAGGTGATTAAACAGCTTATAAATGATAAATATGGTATTAAATCCGGTATGAAATCCGGGGAGTCAGTAATCTCTAAAATGTATGGCATTGAACCATCAATGCAGATATCAACTGATTGCTCTATGGCACATCCGGGAGATGCAAAACAAGCAAAGTCTCGATACATTGGCAAGGAAATGCAGAACATGATACTAAATCCCATGCCGGCTAATCCTGTTCCAGAAGCATATAAAAAAAATAATGAGCCGAACACGGATATTTGCCCTTATTGTGGATTGCGTTTAATTTCTAATGAATATAAATCAAGAATGATTTGTAAGGAGTGCATGGATGAACGCGGTGGAGTAGCTAAAAAATGGTGGGGCACAAATGAAAAAAATCAACGTTTCCGCACTATCTGGTTAGAGGAAATTGCGGATGATAACGGTCGACTGGCTCTAATTACGGGTCGCTTTTTCCCCGAGCGTTTTATAGAGTTGGATTATTTGCCTATTGGTGAAAAGAAAGAAGATGGCAAGATAGATTCTAAAAAATTGGGGAATGAAATGGTCTCCGCCGAAGCTTTTGCCCGACAGCGTCGCATCTGGGAAACCTGCCGTGAATTCTGGAAGGATATTGATGAGGTGATCAATAAGGCTATTGGCCAGTTAATTGGTTCCGATAGCCAGCGATTGAGTATTGGAATTGAAGCAGATAAGACAGGTAAAAAACTATCACATTATCATGCCTATGAATTGATAATAGATGGAAACAGGCTTATGGTAATGTGGACCGGCGCCGATTTTATTACCCTGGAAAACTTAAATGGATTTGAAAAAAGAAATGGATTGGGAAAGACTGCTAAGGAGTATTTGGCAGCGCATATAGGCAAACCTGCAACGATAAGAATCCCTGGGGGGTATGGCAGCAAATCTGCAGAATGGGGTTCGGTAATTATTGAGGGTGTAGGAGTCAATGATACCAATTACATTTCTGCCATGCATATACTAACTGAACCCCGCACCTTTATGTACCTGCTTCCTGCCGACAAAGCTATTGAAATAGTAAAAATAATTAAAGCTAAATACGAAAAGGAAATGGGTCAGGTGAGGGGACGCCTTCCTCTACATTTAGGGATAGTCTATGCTAATCGGTACACTCCATTACGAGCCATACTGGATGCTGGGCAGCGTATGTTTAACCAGGAAGCGGCGGCAGCGAGCGCAGAAGTGGTCCGTAAAGTGCAAGACGATAAGAACAACAAGTTGAATCTGTACTGGCAGATAGAGGATGAAAAAGCAACGACATACTGGCCTATAGCCCTGAAAACCGGAGGGGATTCTAACATTGAAGATGATTGGTATCCATATTTCCCAGTAAGCTGGGATGGGCCAAGTGGAGGACGTACTTGGGAATTAGAATCACCAGCCAGTGTTTATTATGGCGATTCCGTTAAGGAAATTAGGCAAATGATTCATGTTGAAAATCTTCTCGAGAAAGAACAGTTTATTCTATATCCATCTACCTTTGATTTCGAATATCTGGACAGTGCGGGAGTCCGCTTTGAAATTGCCTATGAAAAGAGAAAACGGAAATCTCCAGACAAGGCACAGCGTCCTTATCTGTTGGAGCAAGTTGATGAATTAAATAAGATTTGGGAAGTTCTAAAGGCGGGGGCACTTAACCGTAACCAGATATATGCTTTGCGTGATGCTATCGCTAATAAGAGGGAAGAGTGGAAACAGTCCTATTCTTCAACAGATGAAACCTTTAAACAGTTCTGCCGGGACATGCTGGTTACGGCTAGTTGGAATAAATTAGAGTTGCCCGAGCAGGAAAAAACAATATATCCCTGGGAAAAGAACGGAACAAACCATGAAGAGTTTTTTGATCAGTGGGCGGATTATGCGGTACGTGGATGGTTTGAAGATGTGGTTCAACTATACCTGCAGATTATGAAAAACGAAATCGGTAAAGGGGGAAGTAAAAATGACCAGGAATTTTAGCTTAAACCGTTGTTTGTTTATGACGGTAGACCCAGTACATATTGGTACGGGAGGTTATCGCTTGGGACGAGTTGATGCAGCGATTGCTCGTGAGCCTGGTACTAAACTGCCAAAGATACCGGGAACCAGCCTGCACGGAGCTGCCCGTCATTATGCGGCCTATCGATATAATAAACCTGATTGTGCCGGGCAAAAAGGGCATTGCGGAAATGGAACCTGCCCTATCTGCTATACTTTTGGTTTTGCTAAAGGTTCAGATGCGCAGGGTTATGCTGGGGTGGTAAGTGTAAGTGATGCGAGAATACTGTTTTTCCCGGTTAATTCCATGCATGGGCCGGTGTGGGTTAGTACCGTATACATTCTTCGCGAAGCCGGACTTAAAGTTGATGATATGCCGGAAGGTACTGAGGCATGGACAAGTCTGGATAAAGAGGGAGATATAAATCTTGGTTGGTTAATGTTAAAAAGTAAAAACGGGCTGAAAATTGAAGATAATGGCTTATTAGATAATTCGGAATATAAAGCCATAAAGAATAGACTGGTTTTGGTAGACGACTCCCTTTTTTCCCGCATAGTCAATAGCAATCTGGAAGTACGTACATCGGTCAGTATAGACCCCGTAACTGGTGCAGCTGATGAAGGAGCGTTGTTTACTTATGAAGCTATACCCCGAGCTACTTTTTTATGGGCAGAAGTAGTTGTAGATGACTACCGGGATAAAAATCTATGGAAAGATGGCGGAATTATATGGAAGTGTTACAAAGAAGAAAATGGCCCCGATGGCAAAGTGAAATATTATAATAACGATGAAAAAGGTAGGGCTCTTTATCCCGCAGCTACAAATGGTTTAAATAATGGTGAACCAAAGGGATGGAAGTGCGCCTGGGATGTAGTCAACGCAGGGTTGGAGTGGAGTGAATACCTGGGGATTGGCGGCATGGGAACTCGTGGGTTCGGTCGCCTGCGCAAACTGACCGATCGGGAGGTGCAGGTATGAGTACAATTGTGAATCTGGATCGTATAGCGGCACAGTATGCGCAAAAAATTGTTAATGAAGATGTAAAAGTTAAAGATCTGGAAAACCAGGTAACCAAATCCCTGGGAGTCTTACAGGAGCAGGGAATATATGCATTGATGTTGCTTTTATTTTCGCAGGACAGTAAAGAAACGAAGGCCATTTATAAACACCTTATAGAATTGTTGAAAAACATTGGGCTGAAAAACATCGAGGAGGAAACGTGGCCGCAGAAAAACGAGAAAAATCAGTACAACTTCCAGAGAGTTCTCAAATTTTACAGTGACAATATCCTAAAAGATATTGAACGTCTATTCCTGGTTCGCGATATATATGAGCAAACCTTGATTTATGCCCGCTATGGAGCCAAGGCTTCGGGTAAAACCGAGAAACCGCAAAAAGATAGTAAAACTGATACTTCAACGGGTTCTTAACAGGAGGTAGAAAAATGAGTGATGCCCAATGGACAGCTTACCGTCTAACTCTGAAGCTCCTTACGCCTATGCACATCGGTTGGCGCAAAGTAGGAAATCTGCATCAGACCAGGTTCTATGTCCCAGCACGTACTATGTGGGGGGCATTGACATCACGCTTGGCTCGGGAAACTGAAGCGAAAGACTATGCAGAAATAGGCCGACAAGTGAATGATAATCTTCGTTTGTCCTACTTTTACTTTATTGACCAGCCCGAAGTTGAATTAAATTGCTGTTATTCCACGGGGGGTTGGCCCTGGTCGGTAGACGGGCAGGATAAAGCTAATGCCACTTTATTCGAATGGAAATACCTGAACAGTTATGCAGGCAGCCCCATAACTGAGCAACAGGTGGCTGAAGAAGGGGGCTTGCATGAAACTGAACACATAATGCCGTTTACCCGCGAGGGTAAACAGGTATATTTAACCGGGTGGGTTTTTGAGCGAAAACAACTTGATGAAAGTATAGCAAACTGGAAAGAAGCCATAATCCGCATTCAATTGGGTAGTGAACGCAGTTATGGTTGGGGAAGGGTAGCTCCTCCGGATAAAGATGTACTTAAGAATATGCTCATAGAAACGAAAAAAATGTTTGGTGCTAACCTGGAATTAGATAACGATAATCCGGAAGTAGTTTTACCGAAGGATGCGTTTATTACTTCTCATGTCGATGCGAATGAATTAATACCTGATGATTTTGAGGGTAGAATGGAAATGCTGGCAGGTCGTCTGACTACCGATGCAGCCAGGTACGGCCGTAATTTTACACCCCTTACGCCCTGCTGGACTCCAGGAACCGGGGTCAAAAAGGAGAAACGCTTTGCTATTGGTTACAATGGCATCTGGTGTGTCTGCGAAGGATATAATTAATGGTTATTAATTTTTTATCGGGGAGAGCAACTTATGAACTACAAATACACCTTCGTAAAAATGGGGTCACTGGTTCGTGAAACCCCTGAATTACACCCCACCCGCAACCGCATTATTCTGGATGTGGGTAATGACCTGCGGTTAGGGGTTATCGATACCCACCACTTGCCGGGCGGGGCGATGGTTAACGGGAAACAGCTGAAAAGTACCACTGCAGTTTTGGCCAGTTACCCCTTCCTGGTATTGGACAACATTGATTCTGATGCAGGCAGCGTGGAACTGGTGATACATCAGGAGCCGGATTTGGATTGTTTTGCCGCAGTTTACCTGGCTCGCAGTTTGATTGAGCAGGGGAATTTGCCGCTGCATACTGCCCATCTGGCAGATTATGTGGAGCAGGTGGACCGGGGAATGGTGTTGGTAAACCGGAACACTATCTTAAGTCCGGCAGCAATTGCCTGTGCTATAGATGAGGTACTGAAACTGCAAAAACCTGAGATTGGAGGTCCGGCTCTATGGGAGCAGAGCCTTCAGCGGGGGTTAGAGATGATAGCATACATAATGCAGCGCCTGGAGCAGATGTTGCCGGAGGAACGCAGTTTGGTTCATCCGGCTCTGTTTGCTGCCCAACATCCTTTTCAAGAGGAAATGGAACTGTTGAGGAATGATTATGAACAGTACATAAAAGAACGGGACACTAGGGATTGGACGGAAATCGCAAGAATCCGTGTACCCGCCTGGACTGACCGAGGCCACGAATTACAGGAAGTTGATGCTCTATTTTGGAAGCGGCCTCCACAATGTGTACTACATAAACATTGGGCCAGAGGAGATTATGAGCATTCATCGGAAGACCTGGGATATATATTAACTTTTATTCCCTTCGAGGGTAAGACAGTAGATTTGTCAGAACTAAAGATACAACATCCTTTGGGGCAGACCAATATAGACACCTGCCGAACAGTTATTTCCGTAAATCCTGCTCTGCCCTTTCACCTCAATGGTCTGGCTTCTGCTCTGGAAGCAACCGAATGCGAACGGGAGAAAGAAGTATTCGGCGAAGATTTCAGCAAATGGCGCAGTAGGAAAACACGGCGCTTTCCTGATATTCCCTGGTGCAATAATGCAGACCCCTGGTATGATGGACATGCTTTCGATTACACGATTGTAGATGCTCCGGGAATAGGAAGCTTGCTCACGGTTGCAGAAATCAAAGCCATCACCCTTGAATTTACAAAACCTTCCCTTAAAAGCCATCGCTGTAATCTAGTAATACCTTTTGAGTTTTCGCACAAAATTTATCCCGATCTGGTTAACTGGTGCCATGAAAACAAGCAGATTAAAGATAACTCAAATAAAGAACTTGACCACACCTTTACCAAGGCGGTTCAAAACTACCTTTTTTCCGCCACCCGGGGTCAGGACGGTCTTCCTCACCGTCTCTATCTAAAGATGGATACAGAACCTATTAACCAATATTTAGCGGAGATGGTAGCCCAGTATAAATTAGATATAGGTGACAGCAGTCCCGATATCGATCCCTGTGCCAATGCGGGAAATGAACCAATACAAACAGATATAAATAATAGTAATTTACCTGATGATAAAACTCTACAGGAAGCCGCTGCCGGTAAAGATTCCCAACCGGGGGATAAACCCAACAGACACCAGGAAACGATAGCGCAAATGAAGTTTAAGGTATCAGAACTTAATGCACTGATATTTCGCTATGGCAGTGGCTATATCATTGTTGAAATGGAATTACCAATTGAAAACGATATGATGTTGGAGCAAGGAATGTTGTTTAACAACATCCTGGTCCGGACTGGCAAGAAAATATTTGATGAGTTCTTACTACCCCATGAGAAAATTTTGCAGGAAGCCTCCCGCCTGGCTGATAAGAAAATAAAAAGAACTGATAACTATTCTGATAATCAATTCATACCCTGGGAACCCCGAGTGTCGGCAGAATGCCTGGTCTTTACCGCTTCAGTTATTGACCGGGATTCCTTTTACATATCGGAAACCAAAGAAATATTATATAAGCTGTCAGGAGCTATGCGCTGGGATGAACCCTTTGGCCACACCCGCTACTATGAATCAATAGCAGATGAGAACATATTGGAATTAGGGGAGGATGTTTTTTATAGCTTTGCCAAAACTGGAGGGGCGTTGCTTGTGCTTCAGGATGACTATAACAAAACACTGGACGCAGGCAGAAGAGAACAAATGAAAGAGCGGCAA
>JAAYCZ010000066.1 GCA_012729495.1 Syntrophomonadaceae bacterium
GAAGGAGGATACAGCCCGACAGTTAAGTTCATTTAATAAAATGGGGGGGATTATAAATGGAGCAGGAATTGGTAATGTTTGAACGTTTTCAGGAACAGGTACACACGATTCCCAGAATGTTTTACAATACGGTTGAGAATTTCGGCGAGCGCCCGGCCTTGAAATACCGGGTGGGCGAAGATTATATGACACTTGACTACAATGGCTTTGCTGATATAGTTGAGAAAATGGGTTGCGGGTTATTGCAGCTGGGCCTCAACAAGGCAGACCGGGTTTGTCTGATGGCTCATACCAGTGCCCCCTGGGGATGGGCTGATTTTGCCATTCAAACGGTCGGGGGAGTTACCGTAACAGTATATCCTAGCCTTTCCGCCCAGGAGACGGCGTTTATCGTCAATCACTCCGAAGCCAGGTATTTGTTGGCCGGCAACGCCAGTATTGCCGAAAAGGTTACTTCTGTCTGGGAGCAAATGCCGGATCTTAAAAAAATAATTGTGCTGGAATCAGGTTATATCAGTAACGACGAAAGAATCATCAGTATTGACCAATTGAGAGAACTGGGTAAACAACTGCTGGTTAAGGACTGGGGCATTCATAAGCGCACCTGGGAGTCAATTACCGGCGATGACCCTTCCAGCATCATTTATACTTCCGGGACGACTGGCGATTTGAAAGGCAGCCTTTTAAGCCAGCAGGATCTGGTTGGGGCCTTGAGCAGAAGCTTGAAACATATGGTACTTGGCGGTTACAGTGCCAGTTTCAATGATGTGGCCTTTTCCCTGCTGCCGCTGTCGCATATCTGGGAACGCAACAATTCATATCTGGCCATGATCGCCGTGGGCGGATGCATCGGCTATGCGCAGAAACCCACCACGCTGGTGCAGGATATTCAAGCCATCAAACCGACCTGGGTGCTGCTGGTGCCCAGACTGTGGGATCGTATTTATTCAGGTTTCAGAGCTGCTTTTACCAGCAATCCGGAGGGCAAAAAACTCTACGATTGGGCTTTTGAAATTGGGAAAAAAGCCCTGGAGCACCGCACCGGGCCAAATGGAGCCATAGATCTTACTGCTGATCCCACCATTGGCATGGAGGAAAAACTCAAAGCTGATTTCTTGAAGGCCGATGCCATGGTCTTTAGCCAACTGCGCCAGCTGCTGGGGGGAAGGCTTAAAATAGCCTATTCAGGCGGTGGTGCTCTGCCGGTTGAATTGCACCGCAACTTCCTTACCCTCAATTTCCCGCTGCTTAACGGCTGGGGTCTGACCGAAACGGCAGCCGGGATCAGCCATGGTGCTCCCAATGCCACCAAGATCGGCTGGCTGGCCAAAATGGTTCCCGGGGTTGAGGCTAAACTGGAAGCAGACGGAGAGATTCTGGTGCGTGGCATTGGTATTATCCGTGAATATTATAAAAACCCGGCGGAAACCGCGGAAGCCTTTACCGAAGATGGTTGGTTCAAGACCGGCGATTTGGGTGAATTTGATGACGAAGGTTTCCTGCGTATCATCGACCGCAAAAAGTATATTATCGTTTTGGATACCGGCAAAAATGTGGCTCCGGCTAAAATTGAAGCTCACTTTGTCAACAGTCCCTTTATTGAACAGGTGCTGGTGCTGGGCAATGACCGCAAATTCATAACCGCCTTGCTGGTTCCCGCTTTTGATATGATTTTGTACATGTTGAAGGAAAAGGGCTACACCTACGATGAAAGTAAACTTGTTTATGCGGAAATCAACGGCGTTCAGGCCTGTGTTGAAGTGGGTGAAGATGTTATCAGTAATCCCATGCTCAGGGAACTGATTGACAGCGAGATCAACCGCATCAACGAGTATTTGGAAGATTATGAAACGATTAAAAAGTATACCATATTGAAACGCCGCTTTAGTGAAGAGGAAGGCGAAATGACCCCCACCCTGAAGCTGAAGAACCGGGTGATTTTCCAACATTTCAAGCAAGAAATTGAGGCGATGTACGTATAAGTTTTAAGTATTTGCATTTTGATCTTGTAACCCCCCGGGGTCACTTACCACGGCTCCGGGATTTCTTTTTTCTGCCGGCGTTTATTTAATAGTAAAAAGCTTGACAGCAGTGCGGCGGATTATTAGAATAGCATATGTAAAGTGAAAATACTTTACGCAAGGAGATCGCGCAATGCTGGAAAAACTTGAGCATTTTGTGCTATTAATTGATTTTTATGGAGCGCTGCTCACCGAAAAGCAACGCCGCATTTTAAAAGACTATTATGAAAATGATTTTTCTTTATCAGAAATAGCCGATGATATGCATACCAGCCGCCAGGCGGTTTATGACCTGATCAAAAGAGCCGAGCACCAGTTGCTGCAATACGAAACCAAATTAGGTTTGCTGGAGAGATTCAGAACCACGCACCGCAATCTGGAAATGGTCTGTGAGCTGCTGGAGGATAATGAAAATGACTCTGACAGTCTGCGTAAGGCGCGGCATATTTTGCGGGAAACCATCGAGCTGCTGTAGAAAAGGAGAGATATCGTGGCATTTGAAGGATTATCAGACCGCTTGCAGGAGGTCTTCCGAAAGCTGCGCGGCAAAGGCAAAATCTCCGAAGAAGACGTAAAAGCTGCCATGCGTGAAGTGCGTCTGGCACTGCTTGAAGCCGATGTCAATTATAAAGTCGTAAAGAATTTTGTGGCCGCCGTGAGTGAAAGAGCCGTCGGCCAGGAAGTGATCCAGAGCGTCACGCCCGGACAGCAGATCGTCAAAATCGTTTATGACGAAATGACCCATTTGATGGGGGGCAGTGAAACCAAACTGAACCTGTCCTCCAAACCGCCGACAGTCATCATGGCGGTCGGGCTGCAGGGAGCCGGTAAAACCACCACAGTTGCCAAACTGGCCCGCAATTTGACTAAACAGGGGCGCAGGCCGTTGATGGTTGCAGCCGATATCTATCGTCCTGCGGCAATCAAACAGCTGCAGGTACTGGGTGAACAGCTGGGGGTGCCGGTATTTTCCATGGGGCAGAGCAATCCGGTAGATATTGCCAAAGCTTCACTGGAATACGCGCGCAGCAACAATCGCGATATTGTTATCATTGATACTGCCGGCAGGCTGCATATCAATGAAGAACTAATGGGAGAGCTGGTCCAGATCCAAAAGGCGGTTGAGCCGCATGAAACCTTACTGGTGGTGGATGCAATGACCGGTCAGGATGCAGTAACGGTGGCGGAATCATTTAATGAACAATTAGGCATCACCGGACTGATCCTGACCAAACTGGACGGAGATACCCGCGGCGGGGCTGCACTCTCGGTAAAAGCTGTCACCGGACGTCCGATCAAACTGGTCGGGATGGGCGAAAAGCTTGATGCCCTGGAAACATTTTATCCCGATAGGATGGCATCACGAATCCTGGGCATGGGGGATATCCTCAGCCTTGTAGAGAAGGCCCAGGAGAACTTTGACGAGGAAAAAGCCCGCGAAATGGAAATAAAAATCCGCAAGCAGGAATTTACCCTGGAGGATTTCCTCGAACAGATGCAGCAGGTTAAAAAAATGGGTCCTTTGCAGGATCTGCTGGGGATGATCCCCGGTATGGGCAAACAATTAAAGGGTATGGATGCCCAGATTGATGAAAAGGAAATGCTGCATGTGGAGGCGATTATAAAATCAATGACCCCGCAGGAGCGGCGCAATCCAGCTATTTTGAACGGCAGCCGCAAAAAGAGAATCGCCTTGGGCAGTGGTTCCCGCGTGCAAGATGTAAATCGTTTGCTGAAGCAGTTTGAAGAATCCCGCAAATTGATGAAACAACTGACCGATGCGGGCGCAAAAAAGGGCAAACGGGGTTTGGTTCCGGGAATGAAATTTCCCCTGCAATAAGAATGTAACCGCTTACTTTGTTGCGGCCGACCTTTCAGGTGTAACGCCGCGGTACAGATAAAGTATAGATAACAACAAGGAGGTGACGATATGGCAACAAAAATTCGCCTGAAAAGAATGGGAGCCAAGAAAAATCCTTTCTACAGAATGGTCGTAGCAGATGCGAGATCGCCTCGTGACGGACGTTTTATTGAAGAAATCGGTTATTATGATCCTTCAACTGATCCGGCCACGATTAAGATTGATGAAGAAAAGGCACTGAAATGGCTGGCTACCGGTGCAAAACCTTCAGATACAGCAAAATCACTTTTGCAAAAGCAGGGAATTATCAGCAAGTTTGCGGAAAGCCGCAAATAGGGTCAAAAGGCCCGGGGGGGTGAATCATTCGTGAAAGAGCTGGTTGAATATATTGCCCGCGCACTGGTGGATAATCCTGATCAGGTTCAGGTTACCGAAGTGGACAATGAGAAATCCAACATTATTGAACTCAGGGTGGCGCCCGAAGATATGGGCAAGGTGATTGGGAAACAGGGCAAAATCGCTCAGTCGATCCGCACCCTGACCAAAGCTACCGCCGCCAAAGAGGGAAAAAGAGTTACCGTAGAAATTATGAGATAGGGCTAAGCAATTAGTCCCCAGATCGTCAAAAAAGGCTAATAGCTGCGTTACTAAGAAAGCCCGTTTAATCGACGTATGTTACGGGGACATTCCCCCAAGGGATGTGCCCCCATACCGTACGCCGCCCCAGTCACGGGCTTTTCGGCTGCCTTGCCCTTAGCCTTTTTTGCTTACTAATAACAAAATTTTTAGGATCATAAAAACCGTAGGCGGGAATTCATTCCCGCTTCTGAGAAAAACGAAACCGTAGCAGCACAACCTAAAATGTTTCACGTGAAACATTTTAGGCCATAGGACTCAGTCATGAATGAAATTTCTCATAAGGTTTAACCTGTTCGCGACCTTCTAGTCTACCGGGTTGGGAGATGATACAGTGGAGGCACATGAATTAGTAAGTATTGGCAAAATTGTGGGTACCCATGGCTATAAAGGTACCCTTAGAGTCTTGCCCCTGACCGATTTCCCGCAGCGTTTCAAGGATCTGCAGCAGATCAATCTGAGTCAGGGCAAGAAAGTCACCCGCCACAAAATTGAGTCCTGCAGCCCGTACAAGGATCTGCTGCTGATGAAATTGGAGGGCATTGATGATCTGGAAACGGCCCAGTTATATCGTAATGCCCTGCTGGGCGTTGAAGAAAAAGATGTTTTTCCGCTGCCCCCCGGCTATTATTACCATTTTCAACTGGTGGGATTGGCGGTTTATGATAGGGAAAAAGGTTATTTGGGGATACTGAAGGAAGTGCTGGAAACCGGAGCCAACGATGTTTATGCGGTTGATTCTGAAGTCTATGGTGAGATCCTGTTGCCGGCCATCAAAGACGTCATCCTGGATGTAGACCTGACCGCCCAAAAGATGACGGTCAAACTGCTGGATGGATTGCTGGATTAGCAGCTAATCTTATGGAAAAATGTTTTGGGAGTAGGCTATGCGCATAGATATTTTAACGCTTTTTCCAGATATGTTTTTGTCACCGTTTAATGAGAGCATCATTGGTCGGGCCAGGCAAAACGATCTGTTGCAAATAAATACAGTTAATATCAGGGACTTTGCCCGGGACAAACACCAGCAGGTGGATGACTACCCTTACGGCGGCGGTGCGGGGATGGTTATGAAAGTCGATGTGCTGGCCCGCGCGGTTGAAAGTGTTAAAGAGCCGCCCGGGCGGGTTATTTACCTGTCGCCGCAGGGAAAGCGCCTGGACCAGCAGACGGTAACCCGGCTGGCTGGAGAAGAACATCTGATCCTGCTCTGCGGACATTATGAAGGCATTGATGAACGGGCCATGAAATTCATTGACGAAGAATTGTCCATCGGTGATTATATTTTAACCGGCGGTGAACTGGGTGCCATGGTGATAGTCGATGCAGTGGCTCGGCTTATTCCCGGAGTGCTGGGGGATGATGCGTCTGCCCAGGACGAGTCCTTTGCGCAAGGTTTGCTGGAGTATCCCCAATATACCAGACCGCGCTGTTTTGCAGATATGGAAGTGCCGCCGGTGCTGCTTTCCGGTCATCATGAAGAGATTCGCCGCTGGCGGAAAAAACTGAGTCTCTGCAGGACTTTGATAAAAAGACCGGATCTGCTTTTGAACCGGGATTATGATCCGGAAGAGCGTATGCTGCTGGAAGAAATACTATTCCCCAGGAAGAAGGATAAAGGTGCGAAAAGCTAAGGTATATATTGCCCTCCTGCATTATCCTATGTATAACAAACGCATGGATGTGGTGACTACGTCGGTGACCAATCTCGATCTGCATGATATCGCCCGGTGTGCCCGTACCTACAATGTGGACGGATTTTATATCGTGCACCCCGCCGCCAACCAGCAGGAGCTGATCGGTGACATTCTATCCTATTGGCAGGAAGGTTACGGGGGCAGTTACAATCCTGATCGCAGAGAAGCTTTTGCCATTCTGCATCGGACTGAAAATCTTACCCGGGTGGTGGCGGAAATCGAAACAGAAACCGGCCAACGACCGCTGACGGTTGCCACCGATGCACGATCCTATCCGAATACGGTTTCTTATCGCAGCCTGAAAGAAGAAATTTTTACCAGTGACAACGTATATCTGTTGCTCTTTGGTACCGGCTGGGGCATGGAGCGAACACTGATGGAGCAGTGCGATTATATTCTGGAACCAATTGCCGCAGACAGCGATTACAATCATCTGTCGGTGCGCAGTGCGGTTTCCATCATAATTGACCGTTTGCTGGGAGAATTTTGGTTTAATCCGTAGAACTCACTTGTGCATGCTTTCATACTATGTTAAAATAGGCATGTTCTGTGATTAAAGGTGGTCCGCTGCATGACAGACATGTAAGAACGCCTGTTGGAAGGAGGTTGACATCGTGCAAGACATCATCAAATCAATTGAAGAAGAACAGTACAAGAAGGATTTGCCGCGCTTTGGGCCTGGCGATACCGTCAAAGTACATGTTAAAGTCGTTGAAGGCACTCGTGAAAGGATTCAGCTATTTGAGGGTACCGTCATGAAAATCAGAGGTACTGGTCTGTCACAGACTTTCACTGTACGCAGGATTTCTTACAACGTAGCTGTGGAAAGAACCTTTCTCATGCATTCCCCTAAAATAGCCAAAATAGAAGTGACCCGCAAGGGTAAAGTACGCCGGGCCAGATTGTTCTATCTGCGTGGCCTGACCGGCAAGAAAGCCCGCGTAAAGGAAAAGAGCAGATTCTAAGCAAGACTTTGATTTTAATGAAGGAGAATACCGGGCGGTATTCTCTTTTTTTCTCAGCACAATTCGGAAAGGAGGTGGCTAGAATGGCTATTAACTGGTATCCGGGGCATATGGTCAAGGCTAAAAGAGAAATCGCGGAAAATATTAAATTAGTTGACATTGTGCTGATGCTGCTGGATGCGCGGGCGCCATTTTCCTGCCGCAATCCTGAACTGGAAAAAATTATAAGTCGTAAAAAAATTATTTTTATCCTCAATAAAATGGATCTGGCTTCGCCCTCATCCACCCAGCAATATCAACAAAGACTGCAGCAGGAAGGCTATCCCACCGCAGCCATGGATTCCAGCACCGGCAAAGGGGCCAAGGAAGTGCTGCAATTGATAAAAAGCGTTTATCAGCAGCAAGCGGAGGAAATGCTTAGCAAAGGCCGGCGGATAAGAAGTCCGCGGGTCATGGTGGTGGGAGTTCCCAATATCGGCAAATCCACTTTTTTAAACTGTCTGGTGGGAAAAAAAGTTGCTCAAACCGGGGCCAAACCGGGCGTAACCCGCGGCAAGCAGTGGGTGCGGGTACGTGAAGACATTGAGTTTATGGATACCCCGGGTTTGATGTGGCCCAAGGTTGAGGAGGAGGAACAGGGCCTAAAGCTTGCCTTGCTGAACATCGTCGGGGAAAACGCCTATGAGGAATACGAAGTTGCCCTGTACTTGCTGAAGACTCTGCAGGTTAAAACGCCACAGATCTTCTTTACCCGTTACCGAGTAGAAGATGTCCAGTTGGATGCGGAAACAATGTTGGCTGAAATTGCCCGCAACAGAGGTTACCTGAACAAAGGCGGAATGCCTGATATCGACAAGACCTGTCACCTGCTGTTGCAGGATTACCGTCGCGGCAATCTGGGCCGCATCAGCCTGGATTAAGAAATATCCGTTGACCTGCGACCATGATACAAATATATATTTTAGAATACCTGCTTTTTACGAGCAGGTTTTTTTATAAAAAATGCAGGTGAAAGCAGGAGAATTTAAATTTTCAGCGAATATAGCAAGGCATAAACTAATATAATTATATAAATAATTATAAGTTATAATTAAGGGGGATTTAAGTTGGACAGAGGTAAATGGTTTATTTTGATTACGGGCCTCATCATCGGAGCGATTGCGGTGGTGCTCGTCAAGCTGGGCAACCCGCCCAATATGGGTTTTTGTATTGCCTGCTTTGAAAGGGACATTGCCGGAGCACTAGGTCTGCACCGAGCCGGAGTGGTACAGTATATGCGCCCGGAAATTATTGGCATTGTGCTGGGGGCGCTGCTGACCTCCCTGTTCGCAGGCGAGTTCAGATCCCGCGGAGGTTCAGCTACGCTGGTGCGGTTCATCATGGGTATGTTCATGATGATCGGTGCGCTGGTATTTTTGGGATGTCCGCTGCGGGACGTACTGCGTATGGCCGGCGGAGATTACAATGCTGTCGTCGGACTGCTTGGCTTTATCTGCGGTGTAGGCGGCGGAGTATGGTTTTTACGCCGGGGCTTTAACCTGGGCCGGGCAGAGGAAAGCCACAGCAAGTTGGGGGGGTATGTCCTGCCGGTTATTGTTGCAATCTTGCTGTTCATTTTACTCAAGGGAACCATATTTAATCCGGAAGCAGGCGGCCCGTTGTTCTTCAGCAAGGAAGGGCCAGGCTCGATGACCGCTCCGATTCTCATCTCTCTGGCTGCCGGTCTGCTGGTGGGATTTCTGGCCCAGCGCACCCGGCTGTGCCTGAGCGGAGGCATCAGAGATTTCATCCTGATGCGGGATAATTATTTATTAATTGGCTTTATTGGCATATTTTTAGGTGCTCTTGTTTTAAATATCGCCTTTGGATTTTTCAAGACTGGTTTTAGTGGGCAGCCGATTGCGCACAGCATGCACATCTGGAACTTCCTGGGCCTTTTCCTGGTGGGTCTGACGGCTACACTGTTGGGCGGATGCCCTTTAAGACAGCTGATCCTTTCCGGTGAGGGGGATACAGATGCGGCGGCAGTAGTACTGGGAATGATCATCGGGGCGGCAGTTTGCCATAACTTTATGCTGGCAGCATCTGCAGCCAAAGCCGCTGCTCCCGGTGTAGCAGCAGTTGCCGGAGGGCCTGGTATTTATGGACAGATTGCCTGTGTAGCGGGTATTGTTGTGATGGCCATAATCGGCTGGTCTTTCCGTGAGGAATAGGAGGATTGACAATGGAAAAAGTTGACGTGCGGGGTTTAAGTTGCCCTTTGCCGGTTATTAAAACGAAAAAAGCAATGGATCAGGGGGCCAGTGAAATACTGGTGGTAGGCTCAACTGCCGTGTCGCTGGAAAACATTAGCAGACTGGCTCAGACCCGGGCTTACCAGGTGAATATAAAAAAAGCAGATAAAAATGATTGGGAAATCGAACTGGTAAAATAGAACGAAGTTTTAACCGGAAGGTCTCGAAGCAGGCATGCAGCCTCGTCTAATGTATCGGAAAGGGGCTGATGCAAGAGTAACCATAAATAACCTTATCCAAAAAAGCAGGCTCATATCTTTCCGAAAGTAGTATGAGCCTGCTTGATTTATGTTATTTTGGGACTTTAGGTGGAGGATATTTTTTATCGTTCAGTCTTTGGGACAGACGCTTCTTTTTTTGCTGGTGGTAGCTTAATTATGACTACAAAGATAAGTTATCAAAATTGCTTATTATATCTGGACCAGATTTTTTGTTCCTGGGCGGCACGGATCAGATCATCCCGGAAATCGGGGTGGGCCAGGGAGATGATCCCTTCGGCTTTCTGCCAGGTGGTTTTGCCTTTAATGTTGAAAATTCCGTATTCGGTAACAATATAATGCCCGGTTGATCTTGAATCGGTAACGATGGCCCCGGTCTTCAGCGTGGGCACGATGCAGGAGGCCAGTTTTCCATCCGGTTCCTGATAGGTAGAAGGCAGACAGATAAAAGATTTGCCGCCGCGGGATTCATAAGCGGCCAGTACAAAGTCGATCTGCCCTCCAGTGCCGCTGATATGCTGGGTGCCGCAAGACTCTGAACAGATCTGACCATAGATATCGACTTCGATGGCATTATTGATGGAAATCAAGCGCTCGTTGGCGGAGGCCACCGCTACCTGGTTGGTATAATCAACCGGGAAAGATGCGCAGCTGGGATTATCATCGATAAATTCATAAAGCCGCTGACTGCCCAGTGCAAAGCTGTATACCATTTTTTCCGGATTGTTGCTTTTACGGCGACCGTTTAGCTTTCCTGCTTCAAACAGATCAACAAAGGCATCGCAAAACATTTCCGTATGGCAGCCCAGATCTTTCAGATCGGATTCACAGATCATCAGTCCCACTGCGTTGGCCATGGAGCCGATACCCAGCTGAATACAGGAACCATCTTCGATTTCAGCTACGATCTGCCTGGCTACCTTTTGGTCAACTTCTCCGAGGGCTGGGGGCACTGCAGTGATCATAGCTTCATTTTTGCCTTCGACAATATAGTCCACTTCGGATATATGAATTGCTTCATGGTATCCTCCCAGGCAGCGAGGCATGTTGGTGTTTACTTCTACGATCAACTGCTCAGCTCGTTCGCAGATTGCCTTATGATGGGAATTTTGCGGACCAAAATTGAAAAAACCGTTTTTGTCCATCGGACAAACTCCCAGCATGGCTACCTGAATGGGATCTACCTCCTCGCGGATATAACGGGGAACTTCCAAATAGCGCATGGGGGCATAGTAAATTGGGGTTTTCTGACTGGCAATTTTACGATCCAAACTGGAAAAATGCCAGGATTGGCAGCAGAAGGATTCCCCCCGGGGATCGGCCTTTACTACTTCAGGCATCCGCAGACTAAGCAAAGTCCAAATCTTGACATCCCGTAGTTCATCTTTTCTTTTGGCCAGGGCTTTATCCAGACTGACGGGATGAGCATTAATCGAACCGTAGCTTATCCAATCGCCCGATTTTACTGATTTTACTGCTTCGTCAGCGCAAACCAGTTTGTTTTTATATTCCTGCCAGTAACTGCTCAAATATTATTCTCCTTCCCACCATCAGCAAAATATTATGATCTAGATAAATTTCTATTTAAACTATTTATGACTGTTTGTCGCGCTGGTTTTCTTCTGGCGCAAGGATAGAACTATGGCCGGGATCAGTGAAACGGAAATTATCGCCAAAATTACGAAAGTAAAATTATCCCGAACCCCGGGAACATTTCCGAATAAATAGCCGCCGGCCAGAAATACCAATACCCAGGAAACACAGCCGATCAGGTTAAAAAACGTAAACCGGGAATATTTCATTTTTCCGATTCCGGCTACAAAAGGGGCAAAAGTTCTGATGATGGGTAAAAAACGAGCTATGACAATTGTTTTTCCGCCGTGTTTTTCGAAAAAGTCGTGGGTACGGATAAGGTATTCTTTTTTAAAAAAACGACCAGAATCTCTTTCAAATATTTTGGGGCCGATGAAATTGCCGATTTGATAATTTAACATGTTGCCCAAGATGGCTGCGACCATAATTATCAGGCAGATCAAAAGGAGGTTAATCTGGCCGCTGGCTCCCAGCGCCCCCAAAACAAAAATCAATGAATCACCCGGTAAAAATGGAGTGACAACCAGACCAGTTTCGCAGAATATGATCAAAAAAATAATCGCATAAACAAACAAACCATAGCTGTTGATCAGATAAATCAGATGTTCATCCAGATTAATAATCAAGTCCATTAGATTAAAAAAAATATTGCAATCCATTTTATATTTTCCTTTTTGGATATTTATGCAGGCTAACAATCTTTATTACCATTTCCGGCCGCAAACCAAAATTGCCTTTCCTGCCCATAACTAACTAATATAGTATACAATAACGAGAGGCTCTGACAAATAGAGAAAATAGAAAAATAAATGTATATATAAATAAAAGCATATATAAAAATATATTTTACATTTTAACAGGAAGTTGGGGGATAAAAAAGGAATAATTAATTAATATTTTATTAAAATTCAAGACTTTTGCATAAATAGCTCTTAGCCAAAACTATTTGAGATGATGGAAAAAAGATGTACATTTTCAAAATACTCTGGGTGGCATTTTAAATTATATAAATTCCTCATACTATAGTCGGCAAAAAGGAGATAAAGGCAATGGCTTTTTCACAGTTGTTCAGCCCGGGGAAAATTGGTAATCTTATGGTTAAAAATCGCTTGGTGATGGCTCCGATGGCCAGCAGTTATGCTGATGCCAACGGTGAAGTCACCGATACAATGCTGGCTTACTACCGTGCCCGCGCCCAAGGCGGTGTTGGACTTGTAATTGTTGAGGCCGCTTGTGTGGATTCTCCGGTTGGGCGGGACGGGCCACATCAGCTAAATATTGATCAACCCTCCTGTTTGACCGGCTTGCAGCGCCTGGCAGAAGAGATTAAATTGGCTGGTGCAAAAGCGTTTATTCAGTTGTTTCATGCCGGACGGCAGGGATCTTCGCTGCTTAACGGCGGAGAGCCGATTGTTGCTCCTTCTGCTATTCCCAGTTCTATGAGCCGGGAAATACCCCGGGAATTGACCCGGGAAGAAATTCATATCCTGCGGGATAAGTTTATCTCCTCGGCTTTTTATGCATACCAGGCAGGTTTTGATGGGGTAGAGCTGCATGCCGCCCATGGATACCTGCTTAATCAATTTCTTTCTCCGCACTGCAACCAGCGCCGGGATGAATACGGGGGCAGTTTGGAAAACAGGATGCGACTTCTGCTGGAGGTCATTACCGGTATTAAACAACTGCTTCCGCAGTTTGCGGTTTCAGTTCGCCTGAATATCGATGATTTTGTCAGCGGAGGGCTCAAAATGGATGAAAGTCTTGCTATTAGCCGGGCTCTGCAGGCAGCCTCAACCGATGTCATCAATTGTTCTTCGGGTACTTATGAGTCAGGGCTTAAAAGTATCGAGCCCGCCTCCTATCCTGAAGGCTGGAGAATTTATCTGGCCGAAGCAGTAAAGAAAACGACTGTGGTACCGGTAATCGGCGGGGGAATGATCAGGGATCCGCAGCTGGCCAACCAGATTATTGCCGAGGGCAGGGCGGATTTTATATTTCTGGGACGCCCCTTGCTGGCTGATCCTCAATGGCCGCTGAAAGTAAGACAAAACCGGGTGGAGGATATACGGCCCTGCATCGGCTGTAACAACTGTATCAGTAATAATTTTAACGGCCTGGCAATTCGTTGTACGGTCAACCCCTATACGGGACGGGAAAAACAACTGGTAGATACAAAGCTGCCCGACAGCCATCTGCGTGCGGTCGTAGTAGGTGGGGGGCCGGCCGGGATGCAGGCTGCCCTTTCGCTGCAGGAACGAGGGATAAAAGTTCAGCTTTATGAACAGGAGGAGCAGCTGGGGGGAGGCTTGAATCTGGCAATGATTACTCCCCACAAGGAAAGGGTTCAGCAACTGCGTGACTACATGATCCGCTCCCTGGAACAAAGCCGGGCAGAAGTATTTTTAAAGCGTGAATTCACACTTAGCGATTTGCAAGCAATAAATCCTGATATTCTAGTTATTGCCACCGGTTCGATTAGTTCCTGCCCGGCCTCTGGTCGGGATGAAAATGATATCAGTTGGGAAATAAGCAGGGTGCTGAAAGAGAAAGTTGATTGGTTTGATTTACATATTGCCATTATCGGGGGCAACAGCTCCGGCTGTGAAGTAGCTGAATATTTAAGTTTGCGCAGCAATCAGATCATACTGGTTGAAAAGGACAAAATACTGGCACGGGGGATGGAAAAAAAGAACCGCCGGGATCTTTTAAACCGCTTGGATGGCCTGGGAGTGCAAAGAAAAACCGGTTGTGTTTTCAAAAAATTAATCGATCATAAACTGATCATTGAAAATCAGGACGGTTGGGAAGAAGTCCTGACTGTAGACAAAGTGGTATGGGCGACCGGCGCCTTGCCCAATAACAGTATATACTATGAAGCTATCGAAAGTGTCCCCCGGCTGTTTCTGATCGGTGATGCCAATCAGGTCAGAGGGTTTACGGAGGCCATCAGCGAAGGTGCTGCCGTGGCCGACTGCATTTGATGATTGAGCAGGGACGGGGAGAAAAATGACTGGTGTGAAAAAGAATGAAGCAGAATCACAACGACTGGAAAAATTAAAAAAATTTGAAGACATGGCTTATCGGGAAGGGTTTCAACTGATTGCAGGTACGGATGAAGTGGGCCGCGGTCCGCTGGCCGGTCCGGTGGCGGCCGCAGCAGTGATTTTGCCGCGCGATTTTTATTTGGCAGGGGTAAACGATTCCAAAGCCCTGAGCGAAAAAAAACGGCGCGAACTGGTTAATCAGATCAAAAAAGGGGCAGTCAGCTGGGCGGTGGCTTTATTATCTCCGCAATACATTGACCGCGAAAATATTTTGAACGCCAGCCGTACAGCCATGCGCATGGCAGTGCAGGCCCTGCGTCCCGCTCCCGACTTTTTGCTGGTGGATGCGATTCAAATACCTGATCTTAAGATCAGACAGCTGCCGATTATCAAGGGCGACAGCCTGAGTGTTTCGATCGCCTGTGCCTCCATTATTGCCAAAGTGGAAAGAGACGAGGTCATGCAGTCTTATGACTATTTATATCCGCAGTACGGATTGGGCAGACATAAAGGCTATGCCACCCGGGAGCATTTACTGGCTCTGCAGAAGTATGGCCCGAGTCCAATCCACCGCCGTAGCTTTGAGCCGGTCAAATCCATGCTGAAAGACAGCAGCAGCGAACAAATCACCTTATTCTGACAGGGGGAAGCGCAATGAAAATAGCGTTGGGCCGGCAAGGAGAAGAAATTGCCGCTGCTTACCTGCAACAGCAGGGCTATGAGATACTGGCCCGCAATTACCGCTGCCGCTATGGGGAACTGGATATCATCTGCAAGAAAAACAACATAATTGTTTTCGTGGAGGTCAAAACCCGCCGCAGCGATTTATTCGGTTCTCCCGAAGAAGCAATTACCAGGACTAAAATTCAGCATATCAAAAAAGTTGCGCTGCTTTATCTGGCGGAAAACAAAACGTCCTGCCGGGAAATCCGCTTTGATGTTGTAACCATTTTGATGAAAGCTGACCGGCCTGAAATTAACCACATTGAAGCAGCTTTCTAGGCATTGATTAACAAATAAATTTTACCTAAAATCTCTTCGATATTGCTGTTGACTAAAGATATAGACATATATGCGGTTCTCTTTGACTGCGTTTTTAAATTATTTAAAAATCCTCAAATAATTGTTTTAGCAATTTTATTGCAAATATAGCAGCAAGTATGGATTTCATAAATGGCTGGGCATAATATAATGTGCAAAAGTAAATATTAACGGATGCCATTCATTCATTTTCATCTGGGATTGTGGGCTGCAGGCAGAAGGGTTTTCTAATAATTATTTGGAGGTCAGATATGCTTATTTACGGGAAAGAGATTCGGGCACAATTAAAGGAACGGCTGATTCGGCGCATCGGCTCAAAATCAATGGCCATGGCGGTGGTCCAGGTGGGGGAGCAGCCTGATTCCGAAGCTTATATAAACGGCATCAAGAAATTTGGGGCTGAGTTGGGGGTTACCGTGGCAGTGATTAAATTCCCCGAGGAGATTACCGAAGAGCAGCTGCTGAAAGAGATCGGGCGGCTCAACCAGGATGAAAAATACACCGGGATTATGCTGCAAAAACCCTTCCCGGCTCATATTCGGGATGAGATCGTCGTCAATGCCTTGAACCCTCGCAAAGATGTGGAAGGGATTCATAATTTCAATTTGGGCAAGATCATCAACCGGGAAAAGGGCATAAGGCCGGCAACGCCCAAAGCGGTAATCACAATGCTAAAGTATAATAACGTCAAGCTGGAAGGTGCCCGGGTTACAATTGTGGGCCGCAGCAGCATCTTGGGAAGCCCGCTGGCCCTGATGCTGACGGCGGAGAATGCCACCGTTACCCTGTGCCATACCCGCACCCGCGACCTGGCGGAAGAGCTCAGGAGGGCTGATATCGTGGTGGCGGCCATGGGGCAGCTGAATTTCATCAAGGCGGAAATGATCCGGGAAGAAACCATCATCATCGATGCCGGGATCAACTTTGATGAATCGGGTAACATGTTTGGCGATGTTGATGAGCAGGCCAAAAACAAAGCCCGAATAGCCAGTGCAGTACCCGGCGGGGTAGGCCTGGTCACGGTGGCGGAACTGTTTGACAATCTGTGTCTGCTGCAGGAAATGAATCAGTAATGTAAATCCGACAATTAAAGATAAAAATCCGGAAAGAAAAAGTTTG
The DNA here is from genome assembly GCA_012729495.1 of Syntrophomonadaceae bacterium. Taxonomy (GTDB): domain Bacteria; phylum Bacillota; class Syntrophomonadia; order Syntrophomonadales; family Syntrophomonadaceae; genus Syntrophomonas_B. The sequence continues at coordinate 16,490 of JAAYCZ010000066.1, forward strand.
CGCTCCTGCATGCGCTGCCGTCCAGCCTCAAATTCCGATTCTGAAAGGGAGGGTAATACGATGGCTGAATACATTGAAAATACCGGTGACTTTACTGGCCTCTACAATACCTGCATCTTTTATCAGAGCTGGCAGGCCGAGCATCCCCGTGGGGTGGTGGTGATTGCCCATGGGGTAGGGGAATATAGCGGGCGTTACAGGAACTTACTCAACCGCATGCAAGGCGACGGGATTTCCTTTTATGCTCTGGATCACCGCGGCCATGGGCGTTCGGAGGGGAAAAAAGGACACATCAACTCGTTTAATGATTATACTGCCGATTTAAAAACCTTTATCCAGATGGTCAGAGCCGAGACAACCGGCCTGCCGTTGACCCTGCTGGGGCACAGCATGGGCGGAACCATTGCCTGCAAGTTTGCCCTGGACTATCCCGGTTATATTGACGGCTTGCTCCTTTCTTCCGCAGGATTTATTCAGGCGGTCAGGGTTCCGGGCTGGAAAAAGGGAATGGCCGCGCTTTTGTCCAACATCATGCCGGGGCTGTCCATGCCGACCGGACTTGACCGCAGCGCCCTTTCCCATGACCAGCAGGCGGTTGATGATTATGCCAATGATCCGCTGGTCCATGACCTGGTCAGCGCCCGCTGGTATATGGAATTCAGCCGGGCCGGGGAAGAATGTCTGCAAAGAGCGGGTGAATTGACCCTGCCGCTCTTGATCATCCATGGCTCTGCCGATACCATTGTTGATCCGCAGGGCAGCCGACAGGTCATGGAAAAGGCCTCATCGCCGGATAAGCAACTTTTTATCTTTGACGGGTTATATCATGAAACCATGAATGAAAGCCCCCCCGAGCGGGAAAAGGTGCTGGATACATTCCGCAGTTGGATCATCCGGCAGGTGGAAGGGAAAACAGTGGAAGTATAGCGGATAACTTTAAAATACACAAGAAGAAAGGGATCACGACCGGTCAGGCGATGATCCCTTTGGTTTGCGGCAAGTTATTTAGCTTTTTGGCGTTTATTGCTTTTGGTTTTATCCAAAACTTGAATCTGTATGTCGTGTTTTTCAACTTTGTCTTCGATGCGTTGCAAGCGTTCAGTATGATCTGCTAAGATTTCTGTATGCTCATCCAGTTTTTCATTAATAGCTTTTTGCCCGTCAAAAAGAATATTGATCTTCTCGGTTAGTTGGAATTCCATTCTGACCATGTTCTGTCTAATATCCGTGACATCGTCAGCCAATTTGGTCATATGATCGATCATAAACTTCTGAAATTCTTTATCGGTCAAAACATTCACCTCAATGGAAATATCTATGTGTTAATCATACCATATTTAATGTGTCGAATAAGTTAGGAGTTTTACTTTGTTCTGAACTTGTAAAAATTTCTTACAAGTTGCATTTTCAATTAATAAAGGTTAGCTAAGATAAAGTTTCCTCCAAACCCGGATGCAAGAGATCCCAATACATATGCTTATTAATCATCATTCGTCTACCATTAGAGTAATATTTCTTTTTTATTTACAGCTTCCCCATAATATTCAGCAATGTCTGGTAACTGTCCACGTCATGATATTTCACCTGACTGGTTGAAAGCTGGTTAAACAGCTTTTTGGCGCAGGCGATCTTGGCTTGCTCAATCGGGCGCAGGCTCATGCTTTCCATGCTGCCTTTGGTTTCGGCGATGAAATAAATATGCTTTACCGTGCCTTCATAAAAAGCGATAGCCCAGTCCGGCGAATAGTTGCCCACCGGGGTAGGTATGGCGAAGCCTCTGGGCAGTTTGGCATATACGCAGACTTCGCTGGCCTTGTCCATGTCCTCAGCGAAACGATGCTCCACGCTCTTTTCCGCGTAACCGTCGGTAAAAACATAATCCTGCACATTCTTTTTGGCGCGGAAGGCCTTGGTATAGTCACCCAGAACTTGTTGGGAAGTGAAAATACTGCTGTCGTATTGCTGTTCGATTTGATCATAGGAGATGTGTTCCACAATTAAGGCCGCTTTTTGCTCCTTGATTAAGCGAATCGCTTTGCTGATAAATTCTTCCGGATTATATCTGAACATGGCAAACACCGGCTTTTCAATGCCGGCCAGAATGGCAGCCGTGGTTCGGCGGGTCAGGTTGGTTCCATCCGCAATCTTACCAATCAGATCATATTTTATCTGGCTGATTTCAGCATGTCTCAAAGTATCGGTACTGGCGGTTTCACAGACAAAACCTTCTCCCCGGGCAATTGCTCCGGCATCCAGATCAGTGGTTTGCTGGCCCTTCGTAACGGTGTATTGAAGCTGCGCCACAAACATGTTTTCGTTGATGCTTTTAATGGCTTTATGAATCAGTTCTTCGCTGTTAAAATCAACGGTATAGGCATACTGGTGATTGATGAAGCCCCACAAAGTTTGGAATTCTTGTTTATAGAAGTTATCATTCAGAGCGTTCTCTTTAATCCTGGTTTTATTGCCGTCTTCAATCATATTGCTCAGAACACTCTCATCAAAGACGCTCTGAATCAGCTTGTGAACCCCTTCGCTCAACGACAGCAGCGCTTCCGGCAGGTCAGCCAGACAGTTGTTTTCCAGATCATTGCGATATTGGGGCGTCACGTTATCATTGTCATCTATATAATCATTCTTGATCAAATATCGATAAATCGCTTTAGCTTGATTGGTATCAAGCACCACTGGCTTTTCTCCAATCAAGATGGTCTTGCCGATAAAATATTCCGCGGTTGCTTTGGAAGGACGGTCGTATAAACATTCTTTGATGCCGGTTTGCAGATCGGCCACGAAAGTCCGGTATCCCTCACTGGCAATAACGGTCAGCATATTGATGGTATGCACCGTGTCACCGTAACGCTCGGAGTCCATCCGCTCACCGTTTTGGTTCACACACAGACGCAGTCCGCGGCCAACTTCCTGGCGCTTTTGAGTGGGACTGGCGCCGCCATGTTTTAAGGTGCAGATCTGAAATACATTGGGGTTGTCCCAGCCTTCCCGCAGCGCCGAGTGGGAGAAGATAAAGCGCACCGGTTCCTCCATGCTGAGTAATCGTTCCTTGTTTTTGAGAATCAAATCATAGGCGGAAATATCATCACTTTCATCACTGCCGCGTTTGGTGGAACTGTTTACCTTGCGGCCCTGCTTGTCAATGCTGAAATAGCCTGTATGGGTTGCATGAGCCTCAATGCTTTTCAAATAGCGGCAATAGGGGGTGTCCTCCAAAGTAATATAATCGTTGAGGATATTGATATATTCCTGTTCGAACATGGTGCCGTATTCGGAGTTGACTTCTTCCCCGTCATCATTGTATCTTCGGTATTTGGCCACTTCATCGATAAAGAACAGGGAAAGCGTTTTAATGCCCTGATCAAACAGCTGCTGTTCTTTTTCAAAATGGGATATGATCGTCTCCCGGATCTGTATCCGGCGCATATGTGATTCAGAAACATCTCCCACCACTTCACCACGGGACAAAACCATGCCATTGGTAAAGCGTACGATGCCGCGGATGGGATCGATGTCGCTGAGATGATAACCCTTGTACTGCTCCAGATATTTTGATTCCGTATAGAGATCATCGCCTACACCCATGATACGTGTTTCGCGGCTGATAGATTTTTGATGCTTGATTTCCAGCTCAATTTTGGCCAAAGGCGGCTTCTTGGGCGATATCAGGATGTTTTCCAGAAATAAATAATGATCCGTACCCTTTAAATTCTTCACTTCAAATCCTTTGACCTCAATTTTCTTGACCAATCGCTGGTTATAGGCATCCACCGCATCCAAAACATAAACCAGGTTATGATGCTGGGCGTGGGTGGCGGAGTAATTCAAGCAGAACAAAGGATTGAATTTGGCCAGCGCTGCCTGGGTCTTGTCCCCGCCCATCTTCTGCGGTTCGTCCAGAATCAGAATGGGACGGTTGGCTTTAATGACATCAATTGGGCGGCGGCTGCCGAAGTCATCCAGCTTTTCGTAAATACGGCGGGCTTCTTTGCTTTTGGCGTCTTCCTTCATGGAGGTATTGAAGGCTTGGATGTTTATGATCATCACATTGATGCCGGCACTGGAACTGAAATTGTCCAGCTCGGTCAGATTCTTGCTGTTGTAGATAAAAAAGCGGGCCTTTTTGCCGTAATGCTCCATGAAGTGCTCCTGGGTCATTTCAAAGGACTTTTTTACCCCTTCGCGGATGGCGATGGAGGGAACCACCACGATGAATTTGCTCCAGCCATACTGTTTGTTCAGTTCAAAGATGGTCTTGATGTAAACATAGGTTTTGCCGGTACCCGTCTCCATCTCTACATCCAGACTGCAGGCCCCCAGATGACCGACCAGGCTGTCTGACTGTTTGATATTGTTGCGGGCTTGCAGATTGCGGATGTTCTGCAGCAATTGTTCCCGGGTCAAAGCCAGGCGTCCATTCTCAAAACCGAGAGCCACTTCATCTTCGGCGGGTACCGGTTCA
>JAAYCZ010000009.1 GCA_012729495.1 Syntrophomonadaceae bacterium
ATAAAAATTTATGCCGCCCAGACTTCTCTTTATGCTGCGGGTATATTTATATTTCGGATACCCAAATATAACCATCAATCCTTGATTATTATCCTGGGGAATGCCATATTTGTCTCCAATCTTGTTTTTGTATTTAAGAAACGGTGCTACCGTACCGATCATACAGGTTCCCAGGCCCAGTGATTCTGCAGCCAGCATGGCATAGGTGGCAGCAATGGCAGAATCCAGAGGATCCGAAGTAGGCGCAGCATGAAAATACATGGCCAGGGGTGCATCGTATAAAAGCCAGTCTTCGCCCTGTGAAATTTTATCACTGAAGAAATCCGGCAAAGGTGCTGCAAATGTTTTCATCAGGTCATATGCTTCCTTGCCTATGAAGGGCCGCATCAGCCCCAAAACCAGCGGCGAAAATATCCATTTTTTGGCGTTGAAAACGTCTGCCATGTCCTGCGCGAACTGTCTGACCCGGGTAAAGCCTTGTAATACCAGAATCTCAACTTCAGAGGGCGGCAGCCCCATAGGTGCAGTGGCTACTGCATCAAGAATCTTTTGAATCACTTCCGCTTCTACTTCCCGGTTTTTAAAAGCCCTGGTACTGCGGCGGCCCAGTAAAAGACCGTATAATTGCTCATAGTCTGCCCAATTTTCACGGGGCGGCATCTCCACCATATCCTCCCCGTGCAGTTCCCGGCCTTCGATAACAATGCACCGTTGCGGGCAAACCGCCGCGCACTGTCCGCAGCCAATACAGCCGAAAAAAATAGTATAGTCAACGCAAACCTGATCATTATGAATAAATAAGGGGCCCCCTTTACAAACTTCCACACACAGACCACAAAGGCTGCATTGCTCATAGTCAATAATGACTTCAGCATTACCCTTGGCCCTCCGGGTTGCAATCGGCATGTAATGAAACCTCCCCGCGGATTATCGATTTTTTCAGCCTGGCCTGATCATCAGCGCCAGGAACAGAAATATTTCTCGGCCACGTCCAGAATTGAAAACAAACAAAATCCTAAAAAACTAAGTACTACGATACCGGCATACATGTCCAGATAATTTACCCGCATCCAGGCATCCATAATGAAATATCCCATCCCATACTCGGTACCAAAAGTTTCCGTAAAAAATAGAATCGACACAGCCGTGCCCAGGGCCAAACGGGTGGCAGTCAGAACCTCGGGCAGGGAAGCCGGAATTATGATTTCTTTGAATATTTGCCATCGGCTGGCTCCCAGGGACTGCAGGGAACGAAATATTTCCTGGGGTATGTTCTTTACTGCATCCCGGGCAGTTATAATAATCTGAAATACAACGATGAGCACAATCATGATCAGTTTGGAGGCCTCCCCCAATCCAAACAGCAGCATCACAATCGGCAACAGGGCAATTTTCGGTACCGGATAAGTGAAGTATATTAACGGTGACAGAATCCGGTCAATCCTGGAGAAGTAGCCCATCAATAGTCCCAATGATACGCCCAGAAGAATTGAAATTGCAATCCCGGCAATAATTCTTCCCAGACTGTAAAGAAGATGTATCTCCATCCGGCTTTGAAAGATCTGCAGGAGATTGATAAATACCGCTGTCGGTGTTGGTATAATTGGTATCTTGAGCAGCATAGCCACTGCCTGCCAGACAATTATCACCAGCACAAAGCTGTACAGTGCACCCTGCCATTTTTCCCTTGACTGCAATGTGTTCATCCTTTATCAAGAATTTTTCTGAGCTGCATGGACATATTGTAATACTCGTCACGGCAACGCAGATTATCCAACTGGAAACAGGGGTTATCATAAACCCCCAAAATTTTCCCCGGCGCATCTGAAAAAACGATAATTTTGCTGCCCAGATAAAGGGCTTCATCTACGCTGTGGGTGATAAATACGGTGGTCACATTGTGCTCCTGCCATATTTTCAGGAAAAGCGCCTGCATTTCTTCCCGGTTGATGGCATCCAGCGCGGAAAACGGCTCATCCATCAGCAGTATATCCGGTTTTAACAGAAACGCCCTGGCAATCGCTACCCGCTGTTGCTGTCCTCCGCTCAATTCTTTGGGATAGCGGTCCAGCAATTGTTCAATCCCCAACTGCTTTAATATATAGGTAAAATACTCCTCTTCCCGGGGCTGACCTTTGATCTTGACGCCAAGAATAATATTTTGACGGACATTTTTCCAAGGCAGCAAACCATAATTTTGCAGAATCAAACCAATGCGCTGCCTCTTGGGGTCAACCGGCCGGCCGTCAACCAGAACCAGGCCCTCATAATCCCGCAAAATCCCAGACAGGACATAGAGAAAAGTTGATTTTCCACAGCCGGAAGGACCGATAAAAGTATAAATCTCACCTTTGCCAATTTCAATATTGATATGATCCAGAACCGGGACGCTTTTATCTTGGTCGCCGTATTTTACGCTGAGATCTTTAATTGTTATCACAAAGTCACTACCTTAATACACTTTCTGCAACCAGATCTTTGTATTGAAAATCTTTCTTAATCAGGTTCTTTTCCTGCATCCACTGCACTGCATCAGCAACTATCTCGCTGTCCGGTGCGGTGGCATGATTGTAAACGGGCAGCTCAAGGATGTCTTTAACCGTGGGAGGGAATCCTTGTTCCTGGATAATGAAATCAGCATAACTGGTCACAGGCTCTTTTTGCATATAATCTACGGCTTGATCGTAAGCTTTAAATACAGCTTTGATTTCTTCCGGATTGTCCTTCAGACTTTTCCCGGTAAAGGCAATCGCACCCGCTTTATTCTTTAGCTGATCGGTGCTGCTCAGAACCAACGCTCCATTATTAATTGCCAGCCCGGCCAGCGGATCCGGCAGAATGGCCGCGTCGATTTTTCCTCCCTGCAACATTTCCAGTCTGGTCGGCAGCGGCGGGATAGCAATTTTGTTTATATCGCCGGCTTCCAACCCGGCAGCGGTCAGCATTCGGTCAACTGTATACTCCATAATCGTATTGGTGGAAAGCCCGACGGCTTTTCCTTTTAAATCAGCCATGGACTTTATCCCTGAATCCTTGCCGCCCATCAATAATATATTGCCTTCATTTTTGGCAATCATTTTAAGGTCAATGCCGCCCTCATTGGCAAAGACAACGGCCAGGACATCCGTCACCACTCCATCCAGCTTGCCGCTCTGCAGCGCACTGTCACGATCCTTGGCACTGGTAAAATGCTCAATCTTTACATTAATTCCGTTTTGGGCAAAATACCCGTTTTTTTCGGCAATTATAAAAGGTACGGATTCAACATCGGGCATAACCCCAATGGTAATAGTTTTTTGAGAATTTTCCCCGGTGGAACTTTTGTCAGCACTGCACCCTGTCAGACTTAAAGCAAATACTAATACCAGCATCGTTATCAGCAGCTTTTTCATCTTATCCCTCCTGTTCTTAATTAACAATTTTAAACTATCATCTTTTATAAACCAACTATTTATCCCCTGCTTCGGGAACAATGCAAATAAACGAAAATACACCGCCACCGTTGTTCTTGAATTGATGCTCCAGATTATCAGGCACATAGGCAACCGACCCCGGACCTACTTCGTAGGTTTGTCCATCCAGATACAGTGTACCGGTTCCGCTGACAATATAGTTAATATG
>JAAYCZ010000010.1 GCA_012729495.1 Syntrophomonadaceae bacterium
AATGCTGATCCCCATGGTTTTATTTATATTCCCAACTATTTTTCTGATCTTGCTTGGGCCTTCCGTAATTCAGATTATGGAGACTTTTAAATAATGAAAAAGCTCTATTGTCGGGTTTCCAATCAGAATAACAAAATGATCGCTGCAAATATTGAAGTGGCCGGAAACTTTTTGCCTCGATTACGTGGCTTGTTGGGTAGAAAAACCCTGTCGCCGGGTGAAGGCATGTTGTTATGGCCCTGCAACTCAATCCATTGTTTGGGGATGCAGTTTCCCATTGATGTGGTTTTTCTGAACCGCCATGCCCGGGTAACCAGTATAAGGGAATACATGTATCCATGTTCCATAGCATCAGATCATAAAGCTCGCTGTGTGTTGGAACTGTGTGCCGGAGAAATTAAAAAACACGGGATAGAAGTTGGCGATCAGCTGCTGATATATTTTGCGTACGTAACAATTGATTCCGATAGATGAAAAATAACTTTTAACTAATTTTAGCTAAAAACACACTCCGAATTTTGTTGTGTATTAAACAGAAATAAGCTTTGTTTACCGATTTGGCATACGTTTCCGTCTTCTTTATTGTCCTGCGAATAGATATTAGTGTTTAATAGATCATCAAATACTGATGTAAATCAGACTGAAGTAATTCGCCGTCTATTAAATACCAACTTTTTCCCACCGGGTAATAAAACCTGATATCCTGTCTAAATTTAACTCACCGAGGCGCAGCATCATTTGTGAAAATTAGTTTTACTTCAGCCATAAAACGAATAACCAACTTAGTTGGATAGGCTTACGTAAGAGACGTCTGCATGTTTTACTATTCCCCCCAATATTCGATATATTGTTGCATTAAGAAGATAAAAACACTATATATTGTGCAATTCAAAATACACTTTGCTGCAATTATACATTATGTGAAATCCCTGCAGTTCACTTTGTGTGAGTACTTGGCTAACGCTGCGGCAAAGTTTATCAGGAAAGCATGATACCTTAAATCCATTACCTTAAGGTAAAAATATTTGAATCATTAGTGAATTAATTATAAATATTTTATATTGTTAGAAAATTCAACTTAAATTATGCTAAAAATAGCAAGTTTTGAGGAAATATTCAGTAGATAGTTTATTTCAAGAAATTTGCCAAATAAAAAATTTGAGGAGGAGATTGTTTTGAAAGTACTCATTACAGGCGCTGCTGGACAGATGGCCCAACCGGTAATAAAATACCTCAGTACACTTGCGGTGGTTGAAGAAATTACTCTGGGTGATCTATCTGAGGCCAATTTGGCGGCCGTTATAGAGAAGCATGGATCACCCAAATGCAAACCCCTGAAACTGGATGTACGCAATCCGCAACTCCTGTCCGAAGCTTTGGCCGGCCAGGATGTCGTATTGAATCTGGTTGGCCCTTACTATAAATTTGGTACTACCGTCCTGGAGGCGGCTATTCAAAGTGGGGTTAATTATGTTGACATTGTTGATGATTTTGATACCACCCAGCAGCTTTTGGATTTGAATGACCAGGCGGCTGCGGCAGGTATAACCGCGCTTATTGCCACGGGGGCTTCACCCGGTTTGACCAACATCCTTGCCCGGCTTAGTACCGATCTTCTGGATGAGGTGGAGGAAATAAACACTTCCTGGGTAGTCGGGGAAGCAAATTCTGAATATACCGGCGCTCTTGTACATCTGTTCCACGCCATGGGCAATGAAGTTCCGACCTTTAAAGACGGGAAAATACAGTTTATCATGCCGTGTCAGCAGGATGGTGCCTGCGTAATTAATTTTCCGCAGCCGTTTGGTGAATATGAAGTATTTCATATCGGTCATCCGGAACCGGTTACCTTGGGTAAATTCATTCCCGGGGTCAAGACCGTTACCAACCGCGGTGCTATCTGGCCGAAGGATAAAAATGACTTGTTCAGAGTACTGGTAGCGGCCGGTTTTACCAGTGAGCAGCCAATCCCCTTCAAGGGCGAAATGGTAGCCCCGCTGGACTTTTTTGAGGCGATGTTTAGAGTATGGAAGGTGGTATTGCCGCCGGATACGGAGCCTTCCAAAATGGCGACCTGTATTGAGGTAAAGGGCAAAAAAGGAGACAGCAATGTAGTTTATACTTACTACCTGTCTAGTTATGGCGAGATGGAGGAGTATACAGGCAATTCAGCAGCGGTTGGAGTTGAAATGCTGCTGGACGGGCAAGCCAATACCAAAGGGGTTATTGCTCCCGAATGTCTGAATCCGCTGGAATATCTGCGCCGACTCCGCCAGCCAACTACTGCTTTTGATAAGATTATGATGTTTAAAACAGTTGATGGAGATGTCAAAAAAGCTGGTCCGTTGTATGATAAAAACATATGGTATGAGTTGTGGGAAAAAAATAATTAGGGTGAATTAAAGTGAATGTTGTACGCCTGGCACTGGATAATATCAGTAAATATGGTGAGTACGTTTTCCTGAAGTTTAATGGTCGGGAATATACCAACGTTGAATTGGAGCGGTTTTCGAATCGTCTCGGGCATGGTTTGCAGCAAAGAGGCCTGCAAAAGGATGAGCGGGTGTTGGTATTTCTCCATAACACGCCCGAGGTGTTAATCAGTTATTACGCTATTCTGCGGGCCGGGGCGATAGTGGTACCGGTTAATCCGCAACTGGGCGCGCAGGAACTGGCCTATATTATTGATCACAGTGAAGTAGCCATGATAATATGTTCGGCGCGGCTGGCGGAAACGGTTCGCCAGGCACTGAAGCTTGCTGCGGCAGAATTGCTTGTAATCGTGGTGGGGGAAGACCCGGGGGGGGTCTTTATCCCCATCGGGGAATGCTATGCCGAGGATGATGAGCTGATTATGGTTGACCGTCCGGATGATGCCGATGCAGCTGTTATATATACATCGGGTACAACCGGAACACCCAAAGGAGTTATCCTGAGCCATATCAACCTATACATGGAGGGATATTCGGATATACAGGTGATGGGCTTGATTGGCAGTGATGGCAGCAGGCTGATAGATAAGATAAACCTGCTGGTAGTTTTACCGCTAACCCACGTTTACGGTTTATGTACCATGGCAGTTGCTTATTTGACAGGGGGAACCATTTTCCTTTTACCCGGTTTTAATATTGAGCAAATCCTGGAGTGCATACAGACCAACGCAATCACCGTTTTCGGAGGAATACCCTTCATGTATGCCGCTTTGGCTGATTATCCGGCGGTGGAGGATTACAACGTAAGTTCGGTAGCGCGCTGGCTGTGCGGAGCCGTACCGCTTTCAGCCGAAGTTCGTCATTCTTTTGAAAAAAGATACCAGGCCACCATACTTGAAGGCTACGGACTTACCGAAACGGTGGCCGGTTTCAGCCTGCAGCGGCATGATCGCCTCATAAAGCCCGGTTCGGTTGGGCAGCCCATCGTCTGTGCTGAAATTCGTGTGGCAGATGACGAGGGCAGACCACTTCCGCCCGGGCATATAGGGGAGTTCAGCATCAAGGGATCCAATGTCATGAAGGGCTATTATAAAAACGATGCGGAAACAGCCCGAATCATCAAGGATGGTTGGTTGTATACGGGTGACATCGGATATATGGATGAAGACGGAGATATTTTTCTTATTGAGCGGAAAAACGATCTGATCAAACGTGCCGGCTTGACCATATTCCCCAGCGAAGTGGAGGAAGTGCTCTGCAGTCACCCTGACATCAGTGAGGCTGCCGTGCTGGGAATCCCGGAAGATGAGGGGAGCAAGCAGGTGGGCGCCTTTATCGTACTAAAAAAAGGAGCTAAAACCAGTCCTGCCTGTATTCAGGATTATTGCCGGGAGAGCCTGGCCGAATATAAGATACCCCGCTATATTGAGTTCCGCGATGATCTGCCTAGGAACGAACTGGGCAGAATCTTAAGGAAAGAACTCAGGCAAAGAGTAAATAACTGATTAATATATATTTCATCAAGCAATCCATTCTTACCATTGACAATTGCGTAGTTTTAAACGCAACATAAAGTATTTTAAAAATCATATCATAATAGTATTTTTAAATCTTTTCAGGCAATAAATCGCAGCAGTTATTAATATTTAAAAAGGAGCTGTATATCAATGCGTATTTTAGCAATAGGCGGAGCCGGAGAAATGGGTTCGGTAGCAGTGGAACACCTGATCAACCAGCCGGAATGTAGTGAAATAATAATTGCGGATTATAATTATGAGGCGGCAGTAAAGCTAAGAGATCGCCTGGCCAGCCCCAAGGCAATTGCGCTGAAGTTGGATGTTATGGATAAGCCGGCGCTGATGGAGGCCATAAAGGGGACTACTGTGGTTATGAATTTTGCCGGGCCATTTTACAAACTGGCTCATTACGTGGTGGAGGCGGCGATTGAATCCAGAGTAAATTATGTTGATATCTGTGATGATTATGATGCCACCAGTAAACTGTTTGAATATGACAACGCGGCTAAAGCAGCAGGCACCACCATATTGATTGGAATGGGCGCCTCCCCCGGGATTTCCAATATGTTTGCCCGGATTGGAGCTGATTGGCTGGATCAAGTGGAAGAGGTTCATACTTGCTGGGCAACCGGTGATACTGATACCGGCGAGGATGCAAAAGAGGGAGCGGCAGTATTGTACCACCTGCTGCATGCAATCGGCGGCACTGTTCCTTCATACCAGGATTATGACTGGCGGCAGATTAAGCCGATGATAGATGCCGGGGCGCTTACGGCGGTATTCCCGGAACCGCTGGGGGAGGTAACCTTTCATGATATAGGCCATCCGGAGCCGATAACCATTCCTCGTTTTATCAAGGGAGTAAAAACCGCGACCAACAAGGGTTGTGTCCTGTCCTACACGAGATTGGTAAGGAACCTGGTGGATCTGGAACTGTGGCAGGAAAAGCCGATTCAATTAGGTAATCAAATGATATCGCCGGCAGACTTTACTGTAGCATATTTGCTGCAAAATCCGCAGGTTATGCAAACCGGCGAGCCTATAGGAGTAGGCGGCCTGTACATTTCGGTTAAGGGAACCAAGAACGGGGAAACCAGAAAATACGAATTAATGCGTATGAGCTCGGAATCAATGGGAGAGGCCACCGGACTGCCAGCGGCGGCAGCAGCAATCCTGCTGGGTTCAGGTCAAATCAAGCAAGCCGGGGTTATCGCACCGGAATGTATCGATCCTGTCCTGTTGATAAAGGAACTGGCCAAAAGAGAGGCACCTGAGGGACAGTACAACAGCGGCCTGATTATCAGACTGGTGGATGCCCAAGGTGAAGTTAAGGTTATCAGCCCGGGCAAACCGATGATTGAACTTGTGGACGTAATAAGTTCGAGAGTTTAATCAGCTTCGGCAGCTGCGCCAAATTAAGAAGGGTTAAATAATATATATGTACTCCCAAGCAGCAATTAAATTCAAAGGGGCAAAAGCCAGGGTTATACTCTCACTTTTGCCCCATTTTAGAATACAAAAAGGGGGCCTGTAAATGGAAGAGAAGGGTAAGCTATTTTACGGATGGTGGATTGTTCTCGCTTGTTTTTTCCTGATGTTTGCCGGGATAGGTATTACCTTGAATTGTACCGGGGTATTCTTCAGTGCTATTATTGAAGATCTGCAGTTCTCGCGGGAAGCCCTGGGGCTGTACCTGACTATCATAGCCTTGTCAGCCATGTTTGCGTTTCCTGTGCTGGGAAAATTAATTGTTAAGTATAATTCCCAGGTGGTAATTGGTATTTGCGTAATTGTTACCGGCATCGCCTTTGCCGCTTATTCACAATGCACACAGCTGTGGCATTTCTATCTGGTTTCCGTTATCGTTGGGGCTTTCGGGGCGGGGACTTCGACCCTGCCGGCCTCCATACTTTTAACCAACTGGTTCAATGATAAACGGGGACTGGCTATGGGGATAGCCTTTACCGGCAGCGGAATCGGTGGCATGCTTTGCAATCCTCTGGCCCAGTGGGTTATTAACAACTACAACTGGCAAATGGCATATATAGTCCTGGCAGTCTTGTTCCTGGCAGTTACAGTGCCCTTTGTTATCTTTATTATCAAGCTTCACCCGGCCATGAAAGGCATGACCGCCCTGGGGGATACGGGTGAGTTGGAAGAAGCCACGGCCATGCATGGCCTGAGTGCCGGCGAAGCAGTTAAAAACCTGTCCTTCTGGATAATTGCACTGTGCTTCCTGATACTGGAAATGATCACCTTTGGGGTTCAAAATAATATCCCGATTTATCTTAAAGACCTCGGGTATACAGCTACTTTTGGTGCTACCATAGCCGCAGCCTATATGGGACTGCTGGTGCTTGGCAAATTACTCATGGGATCTATTCTGGACAAATGGGGTGCAAGGATTGGAATAATCTTTGGCATCGGGATGCTCATTGGCGGTATGTTTGCTTTCATAAATGCCGGGGTTATGACGATGGTAGTAGTGTTCGTGATTGCCTTCGCACTGGCCTGTCCCATGACGACCGTCCTCTCCTCATATATTGTCGGCCATGTGTTTGGCAATTTGGACTACGGTACTATTTACGGGCTTATACAGATTTTTGCAACCATAGGGCTGGCGGTCTCCATGCCTCTGTCGGGTGCGATATTTGAGAGAGCCGGCAGTCTCACACCTACATGGTATCTGTTTATAGGAATGGCTTTGGCAGTTCTTGCCCTGTTCATATTCCTCCTGGGACGCCAGGCTAAGGTTAGCGAAAACTGGCACAGTCAAGATATAACAGCGTAGCGATTGGCTGGCTTATGAGCAATGGTTCTCATATGTTAAAATAATTAATAATACTTGGATAGGAGGCAAGATCCTCCTGTTCAAGTATATTAACCTACATACCGGGCGCTGAGCCCTTCAGGTAAAAAAGAGGTGTGAAAATGGGTGCAGGTTACGATAATCAAATAAAATATTTTGAACCGTCTCTTTCCTATGCTTATTTTGCTTTGATAAATGAAATACTGACCGGTCATATGAACGATGATAAAGTTTTGCTTAAGAAATGGAAATGGTTGAATTTGCGCCATTTTCCGCAAGTGGTAATGACGGCGGGTTTTATTTACAACCGAACTACGGATTTTGATGTAACGAAACAATTGCGAATGAAAAGCATTTTATCAGATTTGCGTCAGATTGTGAAATATTGGGATGGAGCTATTGTGATGTCCTGGTATTATGAGCGGATGGTTTTTCTGCTGCCCACCAATGGTTTGGAACCACCCGATTTAAGAAGGGATTTAATATTGATTGCCAGAAAGATCATAAAGCTGATGCAAAAGGATTTTTCTTTGCAGATTTCCATTGGGATTGGGAATATATATACTAAACCTTCATTACTATATCGTTCTTTTGAAGAAGCCTGTCAGGCGCAGAAGTCTTATTTGCTGATGGAGAGTCCGATTATTTTCTATGAGGATTTAAGCATTTATCATGAGGATGAAAACGTTTACCCTTTCAGTGAGGAATCTGAACTCCTGGTACAAATGAAAAAAGGTAACATTAGCGAGGCATTAAAGGCTTTAGATAATTTAAACCGGAAATTTCAAAGTAAAAATCCGGACGATTTGTGCGAGATTTACCAAGCATTCTATTTGGAATTGCTGATCATGATATGCCGTAATTTAATTTTCCAAGGAGCGGATTCCGTGTTGGTATCGAGCAGGAAGATTCAATTTATGGAAATGCTGGGCAAAATAAATACCCGCGAGGATTACGTCAAGTGGTCCTGCAATATGCTGACTTTATTTATAGGTATGGTTAATAAAGATAAATATGGATCATTATCCGAATGTGTGAGAAATTCAGTTATATATCTGCAAAATAATTTCCAGAAACCCGTTACTTTGAAAGAGGTTGCAGATGACGTCCATGTTAACCCATCGTATCTTAGTCGTACCTTTAAAAAAGAAATGGGAACCAGTTTCAGCGCTTATCTTACCAAATTACGCTTGGATAATGCCAAGCATTATCTGGAGAATTCCCAGGAAAACATTAAGTGCATAGCATTTGAGTCCGGTTTTAAAAACCCCAGCTATTTTCATACCGTTTTTAAAAATAATACCGGCATATCTCCAACCAGTTTCCGCAATATTATGTGCGATAAATGAATCAGGATTATTAATCAACAGCAAGGATTGTATATAAACGATCCCCAAACAGCGGAGGGATTATTTGATTATCAATCCTTGTTTTTGTTGCGGTTGCCGGCGGCCCGGTCACGGTCACCTTTATCCAATATGGTTTTCCTGAGCCGCAATGATTTAGGGGTAACTTCAAGCAGTTCATCATCGCTGATAAACTCCAGACAATTTTCCAGCGACATACTGACCGGCGTAACCAGACGTAGTGCATCATCCGCCCCGGAAGAACGAGTATTGGTAAGATGCTTGCGTTTACAGACGTTAACCGTGATATCAACATTGCGGGCGTTTTCACCGACCACCATGCCGGCATAGACTTCTGTTCCCGGTGCGATAAAAAGCGTTCCTCTTTCCTGGGCATTGTACAATCCGTAGGTAATGGCCGTACCGGATTCCGAGGCGATAAGAGAACCCCGGCTGCGGGTGCTGATATCGC
>JAAYCZ010000067.1 GCA_012729495.1 Syntrophomonadaceae bacterium
GCGATATAGTCTTTAGCCATAATAAATGCTGCAAAAAATACTGCCACTAGTAATCCAAGACCAATTGCTCTTTTCATTAGTTCACCTCCTTTTTTACATTTTTCCGAACGATGCTGCGTAAAGATTCCGAATATTGCTGCGATTCAGGGGAAACCAAGGTTCATATTTAAACCATAAGGAGATCACATAATTATATCCTGTTTAAGTATATTTCCTGGAGATTGTTTTATGAGCAGCATCGGCTGTCATCCCTTTAGATGACAGCCGATATGTTATAGCCGATACAGTTCCTGTTCTTCAATGATCTGAATGCCTTTTTCTTTGAAAGCGGCCCGAGCCTTTTTATTATCTTCGATTTTAAAGATTACCAGCGCATCATTTTCTGAAGTACCTAGGAAAGCATACATATATTCAATATTTAAATTTGCATCTGACATCTGTTCAAGTACGGTTGCCAATCCGCCCGGTGTATCCTGAACCCGCACCGCAATAACTTCAGTTTCACTGACAGTAAAACCGGCATCTTTAAGAATGGTGTAAGCTGTCGGTGGATCGTTGACAATAATACGCAGGATGCCGAAATCGGAAGTATCGGCAATTGACAGAGCGCGAATATTAATGCCGGCTTCGCCCAGAATTCTGGTAACCTTGGCTAATCTTCCTGCCTTGTTTTCTAAAAAAACGGAAAGTTGTTTTGCCATACCGCTGCCTCCCTAAAAGTTTCTTCGGTCAATCACTCTTTTAGCCTTGCCTTCACTTCTTTCCAATGTCTTTGGTTCAACCAGGCGAACCTTGACGGAAACGCCCAGGGCACTCTCCAGTTCCTTGGTAATATGTTTGCCCAATTCTTCCAACTTCCTGACTTCATCGCTGAATATCTTTTCCGAAACTTCAACCTGAACTTCGAGTATATCCAGATTGCCGATGCGGTCAACAATCAAAAGATAAAACGGTTCGACCCCGGGAATATTCAGCAGCACACTTTCCACCATGGAGGGGAATACATTCACGCCCCTGATTATAACCATATCATCGGAACGGCCCAATACTTTATGCATCCTGACATGAGTTCTGCCACATGCGCACACTTCATGGTTCAAGGTGGTCAGGTCGCGGGTTCTATACCTCACAATCGGAAGGGCTTCCTTGGTAATGGTGGTCAGAACCAGTTCACCCTGAGCCCCTTCCGGTAAAATTTCCTGCGTCACCGGATTAATGATTTCAGGTATAAAATGATCTTCAGCAATATGCAGCCCTTTTTTGCGTTCACATTCTATAGCTACCCCAGGACCGATAATTTCGCTGAGTCCATATATATCAAAGGCGGTAATATGTAACTTGTGTTCCAGTTCACGGCGCATATTTTCGGACCAAGGCTCTGCTCCAAACACCCCGGCCTCCAATTTCAAATCTGCCGGATCCACGTCCATCTCTTGCATGATTTCAGCCAGAAACAGCGCATAAGAAGGGGTACAGGTCAATAAAGTTGTTCCGAAATCCTGCATCAGCATGATCTGGCGCTTACTGTTGCCGCCGGAACTGGGTATAACGGAGGCGCCTATTTTTTCAGCCCCATAGTGCATCCCCAAACCGCCGGTAAATAAACCGTAGCCATAAGCATTCTGAATGACTGATCTTTTACGGGCACCGGCACTATGTAAAGCTCTGGCCATCAATTCCGCCCAGGTATCCAGATCTTTTCTGGAATAGCCTACTACCGTAGGTTTTCCGGTGGTACCAGAGGAAGAATGGATCCTGACTACTTCTGACATGGGAAGAGCAAACAAGCCAAATGGATAATTATCACGCAGATCCTGTTTGGTGGTAAAAGGCAGATACTTTATGTCGTGCAGGGAATTAATATCATCGGGTTTAATCCCTGCCGTATCCATTTTGGCACGATATGCCGGAACAAATGCATAGACCCGGTAAACAGTTTCTTTGAGCCTTCTTAACTGCAATTCCTGAAGGCTTTCACGGGACATGCATTCTTTTTCCTGGTCCCAATATAACATTATTTCTACTCCTTTTCTTATAATTCCTGCAATACTTCATAATTTTATTAATAACCGTAATATATAAGTCGAATTTTGATTTGAAATAGAAGGATTAATTGGTTCATTTTTAATTGTGACTTATTCTTTTAAGGATGGTTAGCATATTTTTGATGATAAACTGTATATCCAGCGAGGAGCAGTTTTCATCATTCTAACATTTCATTTTGTTATAAACTACTCCCTTAATGATATTTTTTAATCGTAATGGTGATTTTATAGGCGAAATTGGTTTTGGCGGGAATTCCTATAGTTGGAATTATAATATGATGCTCGGATTTATTCCCGGGCTCGAGGATGACAATTGGGAAATAAAAACCCCACCGAGCCGTGGTGCCGCGAGTTTTAACCTGCAAAGCAGGTGGGTGTCCTCTCGCATCCTTTTTGTGTCCCAGTAATATGGGCATGCAATACGGAAACGAAGTACGGGCTCCCGAAGTTTCTGTGTTGGCAAAAACTATGCGGCTATTCACGTACACAGCAGGGCTGTTTTTCTTCATTTCAAACCTGTTTACATCGCCAGTATATCACAAATAGTAAGCTGCTTCAATGTATCGCTTATCCAATATTTACCTGGCTTTGTATCTTAAATCCAATAACATCATATGTTGCAATCTTTTTATTTATCTCTTATTTTAAGAGATAATTCCCGCAACTGGCGAGGGCTTACTTCAGAGGGAGCATCGGTCATCAGACAGGCAGCGCTCTGGGTTTTGGGGAAGGCAATTACATCACGTATACTATCCCGATGAGCCATCAGCATAATCATGCGATCAATCCCAAAAGCCACTCCGCCATGGGGCGGGGTTCCATATTCGAAGGCTTCCAGCATAAAACCGAATTTATCCCTGGCTTCTTCGGGAGTCATCCCCACCAATCCAAAAATCTTTTCCTGCCAGTCACGGCGGTGGATTCTTATACTGCCGCCGCCCAGTTCAATCCCATTCAATATGAGATCATAGGCGCGGGCTTTGACGGCCAGGGGGTCGCTGTCCAGCAGTGCAATATCTTCAGCCCGAGGCGAAGTAAACATATGATGAACGGCCACGTAGCGTTTTTCTTCCTGATCGTACTCAAAGAGCGGGAAGTCTATCACCCAGGCGAACGAAAGGTCGTTTTCATCATAGAGTTTCAATCTTTTGCCCAGTTCCAAACGCAGTACCCCCAGTACCCGGGCAACAATCTCCGCCTGGTCGGCGCCAAACAAGAGAAGGTCACCGGGTTGCGCATCCAGTGCATTTAGCACCGTTTGCATCTGCGCCTCGGTAAAGAATTTGGTGATGGGTGATCTTAATTCATTTTCAGTAACATTGATCCAGGCCAGTCCTTTGGCGCCGAAGTCTACCGCGGTTTTGCCCAGGTCATCAATTTCTTTGCGGGTAAAAGACCCGCAGCCTTTGGCATTGAGCGCACGTACTACTCCTCCGGCAGCAATTGCGCCGGAGAACACTTTAAATTCAACATCCTTCACCAATTCGGTTATATCCTGAATCTCCCAGCCAAAACGCAGTTCAGGCTGGTCGCTGCCATATTTGAGTATGGCTTCATCATAGGTAATGCGGGGAAAAGGTATGGACAGTTCAATATCATTGGAAACCTTGAATACCTTCTGCATTAAAGATTCAATCAGCGTAAATATATCTTCTTCATCGATGAAGGACATCTCCATATCCAGCTGGGTAAATTCCGGCTGGCGGTCGGCTCTTAGATCTTCATCACGGAAACAGCGCGCAATTTGAAAATATTTTTCCATTCCGGCTACCATCAGCATTTGCTTGTATTGCTGGGGAGATTGGGGCAGAGCAAAGAATTCACCGGGATGAATACGGCTAGGGACCAGATAATCACGGGCTCCTTCCGGGGTGCTGCGGCCTAAAACCGGAGTTTCAATTTCGATAAAACCTTCCTCATCGAGGAATTGTCTGATCGTACTGATGACCCGGTGGCGCAGTACAAGGTTGTCTTTCATTTCCGGCCGGCGCAGATCCAAATAGCGGTAACGCATGCGCAGGGTTTCGTCAACATCGATGCCGTTTTCAATATAAAAGGGCGGCGTTTTGGCGGTATTTAATACGTCCATGGCGGCGATATGTACTTCAATATGCCCGGTCATCAGGTTGGGGTTGATGGTCGCCTCAGAACGAGCCACCACTGTGCCCCGGCAGGCTACCACATATTCATTTCTGACTGTCTCGGCCAGATGGAAAGCTGGTTCGTTCAGTTCGGGATTGAATACGATCTGGATCAATCCGGAACGATCCCTGAGATCTATAAAAATGAGACCGCCGTGATCTCTGCGGCTGTTTACCCATCCGTTAAGAATGACTTCCTGGCCTGCATTTTCCAGCGTAAGTTCGGTTGCACTATGAGTCCTTTTCATTATGACTATATCCTCCCAATCTATTCAAGAATTGCTTTGATGGCGGCAATTAATGCTTCATTTGAAACTTCACTTTGCTGGCGGGTCTGCATGTCCCGGATGGTTACCACCCCTTTTTGTATCTCATCCTCGCCCAACAGCAGAACCAATCGCGCTCCCATTTTATCAGCATATTTCATCTGTGCTTTGGCACTGCGGTGATTATAATCCCGATCTGCCCTGATGCCGGCACGGCGTAGTCCGCTTAAAATATGGGCGGCCCGGGTTTCGTTTTTTTCGTCCAACAGGGCCAGAAAAACATCCAGTTGTCCAGGATTGGTCCTGCTGTTTTCCTGACTGTTCATGGCCAGCAGCAGCCTTTCCAGCCCCATGGCAAAACCTATCCCCGGCATCTGCGGACCTCCGCATTCCTTGACCAGACCATTGTAGCGGCCGCCCCCGGCGACCGCACTCTGCGCTCCAATCAGCGGGATCATAATTTCAAAGGCGGTATTGGTATAGTAGTCCAAACCACGCACTAGCTGGTTATCATGTATATAAGCTATCCCAACATCAGTCAAAATGCTTTGTACCCGGCTGTAGTGCTTGCTGCAGCCCGGACAGAGATAGTCATACATATTGGGAAAACCAGCAATGGCCTCCTGGCAGGAAGCTACTTTGCAGTCCAGTACCCGCAGCGGGTTTTTCTCAAAACGGGTCTGACAGTCGGTACACAACTTGTCTTTTACCGGACGGATATGGGAAATCAGCTGTTGCCGGTACAATTCGCGGCACTCCGGACAGCCAACTGAATTCAGATGCAGCTCGTATTCTTGTAAGCCCAGGTTGGCCAGAATTTCCAGCACCAGGCTGATTACTTCGGCATCCAAGGCAGGATTGTCGCTGCCGAAAGCTTCCACCCCAAACTGATGGAACTGCCGGTACCTGCCCGCCTGCGGCCGATCATAACGAAACATGGGGCCCATATAATACCACTTCACCGGCAAAACGCCTCCGGCAACACTGTGCTCAATAAAAGCCCGCACACAGGAGGCAGTATTCTCCGGCCTCAAGGTCAGGCTGCGATTGGAACGATCCAGAAAAGTATACATTTCCTTGCTGACAATGTCGGTGGTATCCCCTACTCCCCGTTCAAACAGTTCCGTATGTTCAAATATGGGAGTCCTTATTTCCGCGTAACCAAATGTTTCGGCAGTTGTTCTGATAATCTGCTCCAGCTGATGCCATTTGTAAATTTCATCAGGCATGATATCGTATGTGCCCCGGGGGGCTTTAACCTGCATGCAACCTTCCTCCAACGCAACTATTCTTTGGATAATTCTAATTTAAGGCCTTTAGCTTGTCAACTTTACGTGCCAGCTGTTCAGGTAAATGCAGGGTGTAGGCCAGCGGATCCTTGGGAGAATGCAAATTGGTCAAGCTCCAGTCAGACGGGTTGACAAATTTGCTGCCGGCCCCTCCCCCCAGACCGATGATGGTCTGACGCTCTTCCATCATCTGAATGTTATAATTGCAGCAGCGACCCGGCAATGCGTAACCAATATTTTCTACATTGGCTTTCATATACTTCTGACGGTACAGATAGTATGGCTGATACTCTTTTTCCTGCAGCGTCCGGCCTATATAATGAATACCGGTCTGTACTTCTCCGGCCAATTCATGCATAAGCTTTTTACCCTGCGCGGCAGCAAGCCGGGATCCTTTTTTCACTGCCAGACTGTGTACCGTAATATTTTCCGGCCTAAGCTCCAGAATCTGTGCCAGAGTATTTTGGTATTCCGCCATGCCTTCCCCGGGCAGGCCAATGATTAGATCCATATTAATTATGGGAATGCCGACATCCCGCACCTTCTGTACCATATTTATAATATCCGTCCGGCTATGACCGCGGCCAATCAATTGCAAGGTGGTATCCTGCATGGTTTGGGGATTAATGCAGATGCGGTTTACGCCCAGCGCTTTTAAAAGTTCCAATTTGGATTTTGACAGGGTGTCGGGCCGGCCGGCTTCTACAGTTGTTTCCGTGACGGTGGAGGTGAGGCGGTACTGAGCGAGTAAATTGAACAAACTTTCCAAATCATCTTCTGCCAGGATGCTGGGGGTACCTCCGCCCCAATAAATATTTTCTGTTTTAAGCCCCAGTTCATTGATACATTCACCCATCACTTCGATTTCCTGGCGCAAAGAATTCAAGAAGGGTTTCATTTGAACGGTATAATCGGTTAATATGGCTCCGGGAAACGAACAATAATAACAGCGGCTTGAGCAAAAGGGAATGCCGATGTAGATGCTTATTTTTTGTTTCGCCTCTCGGGCAGAATGTAAAAAAGGACGATTGTTGCCGGCAATCTGGGCGAGGCGCTCGGCCACATCAGGCTGCAGGCAAAAATCCTGCTCCAACCGAGCCAGGATCTGCTCCAGGCTATCACCCTGATCAAGCCAGCGGTGCAGCAGTTTAAGCGGACGTACGCCGGTTAAAATCCCGTAAGGATTTATATTCTTGCCCAGGTGTTGACAGAGCAGGCGGTAAACAAAAACGCGGGTCAGACGGCTGATTTCATGATCCTCCTGCAGACCGTTCATATCCAGGGGGTACTCGCAGCTTATCCGGCTTATGCGTAAACCTTCCTGCAACTGCGCATGTAAGTAGAGCTGCGGCCCTGATTTAATACGGCTGATCCGCAAATAGATATCAGCATCTGCAGCTATTTCCTGACAGATTTCATATTCGGGGAAACTCAAACGGACCAGCTCATGCACATGTTTATATAATTCCGGCGGCTGAAGCTCCAGAGCCAATATCATCATTTTACCTCCAAATAAAAAAGTGACAGGAGAACCGTCCCCCTGTCACCCTGACACGCGTATGCAAGGGCTTACAAAAAGGGATTGTTTTTTCTTTCAAAGCCTATCGTGGTGGCTGGTCCATGACCGGGGTAACAGATTACATCATCTTCATAACAGAGCAGTTTTTCTTTTATCATCTGAATCAGCTGCTTGTAGGATCCTCCCGGAAAATCAGTACGGCCGATTGACCCCTGAAAAAGGGTATCGCCGACAAATATTATATTGCCGGTTTTTAAACAAATCCCGCCGGGACTGTGACCGGGCGTATGGATAACTTCCAGTTCAACGGTATTGCCAATTTTTATTATATCTCCTTCATTTAACAGTTGGTCAGCAGGAGGGCTTACCACTTTGTTGCCAAACAGATACGAGAAGTTGGAGGCCGGGTTTACCAGCATTTTGGCATCACCAGGATGAATTAGGATCTTTGCTCCGGTGGCATCCTGGACCCCTTTGTTGCCGCCGATGTGGTCGATGTGGCCATGGGTATTGATGATGTAAATGGCTTTAAAATCATTTTCCTTCAATAAATTTACGATCGCCCGCGGGTTTCCTCCCGGATCGATCACCGCTACTTCGCGGGTCTCTTCACAACCTACAATATAACAGTTTTCTCCCATGCTGCTGATTTCCAAACCTGTTAAGATCAATTGAGATCTCCTCCTAAAATGTTTTTTCACTATCCAATAGTATCGTACAAGGGCCGTCATTGCATATGTTGACCTGCATATGGGCGGCAAAAATACCGGTTTTTACCCGAATATTTCTGGCTCTGCCCAGTTCAGCACAGTATGCAAACAATTCTTTGGCAGCCTCAGGATCCTCTGCCTCGGAAAAACTTGGCCGCCGGCCCTTGCGGGCATCTCCGCAAAGGGTAAACTGGCTCACCAGCAATAGTTCTCCCGCCGTATCAAGCAAGGATAGATTCATTTTTCCTTGCTCATCCTCAAATATGCGCAGATTTATTATTTTATCCATTAAATATTCTGCATCCCTGAGTTCATCACCTTTTTTAACCGCCAGCAATACCATCAGGCCCGGCCCAATACGAGCAGTTTCAAGGTTATCAACCACTACGCTGCTATGCAGACATTTCTGTACTACGGCTCGCATTTATTCACCCCTTATCTCCCCCGGCAGTACCCGTCTTACTTCCAGTACATCCTTCACCTTCTGGATTCTCTGTTTGACTGCAGTTAGATGATCCATATCCACAACTTCCAGTTTTAAGTTTATTAATGCCAGTCCGTTTTTAGTAACTCTTGAAAATACTGAATTTATCTGTATTCTGGTGTCAGCAATTACATTCATTACATCTGTAGTAAGGCGGGGGCGATCTACGGCTTTTACCTCCAATTCCACCACATAAATTCCACTTTCACTAGCCCACTCCACTTCCATAACCCGGTCTTTTTCACTGCGCAGGTAGTTGATTAGATTGGGACAGTCCCGACGGTGTACGGATACGCCCCGTCCTCTGGTGATATAGCCCAGTACCTCGTCGCCGGGCAGCGGATTGCAACAGTGGGCCAGCCTTATAACAACGTCATCAACACCTTTGATCTTCAGTGATGAAGTTTCCCGGTCTTTATGTACACCGGTGGGTTGGGGTACATTTAAAACATCATCCAGTTGAATATTTTCAAAGAACATTTCCTTTATCTTGTTGATGACCTGATTTATGGTGATGCTGTTATCGCCAATCGCTGCGTACAGATCATCCGCCTTGTTCAGGGAGAAACGTGCTCCTACTTCCAGCATTCTCGCTTCTTTCATCAATTCCCGCGGGTCAAGATGCTTTTTTTTCAGTTCCAGTTCCAGGGCGTCATATCCCTTGAGAATATTCTCCTCCCGTTTTTCCCGTTTAAACCAATGTTTGATGCGGCCCCGGGCGGAAGATGTCTTGACGAAATTCAGCCAGTCCGCAGTGGGACCATTTGCATGTTTGGAGGTCAATATCTCCACAATATCACCATTGGCCAGATGATAATCGAGCGGTACAATGCGTCCGTTTACTTTAGCACCGATACATTTATGCCCTACTTCCGTATGGACCCGATAGGCAAAATCAACCGGGCATGATCCTTTTGGCAGTTCAAATACCGCTCCTTTGGGGGTAAAAACAAAAACCGTATCTTCAAAAAGGTCTATTTTCAGTGACTCCATAAATTCGCCGGTATCTTTGATGTCCTGTTGCCATTCCATGATCTGGCGCAGCCAGGCTAATTTCTCATCGAATTTTTTATCCTTTTCACCGGTGATGCCTTCCTTATACTTCCAATGAGCGGCAATGCCGGATTCAGCTGTGCGATGCATTTCCCAAGTCTTGATCTGTACTTCGAACGGTTCCCCGCCCTGCCCAATCAAGGTTGTATGCAAAGATTGATACATATTGGGTTTGGGAGTAGCGATATAATCCTTGAAACGCCCCGGCAAAGGCTTCCACATGGTATGAATAATACCCAGCACGCCGTAGCAATCGCGTACATGATCAACAATGACCCGAATGGCAATCTTGTCGTAGATTTCATCTATACCTTTATTTTGTTTGATCATTTTTTTATAAATGCTGTATATATTTTTGGGTCTTCCCGCAATATCACCTTTGATTCCGATCTGATCGAGGCCTGCTTCGATGCGCTGGATCAATTCATGTACGTATGCTTCACGATCCTTGCGTTTGGTTTTAAGCCGGCGGGCAATTTCATAATACATGTCAGGATCCAGATACAGAAAAGACAAATCCTCTAGTTCCCATTTAAACTTGAATATCCCCAGGCGGTGGGCCAGAGGGGCAAATATATCCATGGTCTCCTGGGCAATTTCCTTTTGTTTGGCTTCAGACTGATACCCAAGGGTACGCATATTGTGCAGGCGATCGGCCAGTTTGATCATGATGACGCGAATATCCTTGGCCATAGCAATAAACATTTTGCGCAAATTTTCAGCCTGGGCTTCTTCGCGGGAACTGAACTCAATGCGGCTTAATTTAGTGACGCCTTCGACCAGCAAGGCAATTTCTTCACCAAACTCTTCCTGCAGATCCAGAAAGCTATATTCCGTATCCTCAATGACATCATGCAGCAGGGCAGCACAAAGTGAAGCCGTATCCATTTCAATATCGGTAAGTATCATGGCCACCTCAATCGGGTGAATGATATACGGCTCACCGGAAATCCTTTTTTGTCCCCCATGCGCAGCTTCAGCGTAGCTGTAAGCCTTGGTGATCAAGTCGAAATTGGCATTGGGGTCATATTGTTTGATTCGGTCCAAAATTGCCTGCGGTCCCAATTATATCACCATACCAGTATATTTTTCGGTAATCACACACCAGCGTTGCAACTGTTCTTTTTCTTTTTTGCCCTCCTGGAAATACGGAGAAAATTGTGGCTGTAAAGCGTCTTTTTGGGTCGAATGAAAGTATATTGCCATTATACTACCGCTTTTCTGAAACTGACACAAGTCCAGATCAGACATTATGCGCACGGCCGACATCAGCTCCAGACTGCTGATTTCAGTGTTCAACTCCTTGACCAGCCATGTCAGTATTTCTTTTTCGTCAAGGCGAAGTTTCTTGTGGCCATAACCCAATAATGACCTCCAGATGAGCTCCAATTTGGTGGGCTCAGGATAGACGCGCTGCAGGTAGCGGAAATTTCTGTCGATATCCTCAGTGGTAAATGCCAGCTGCAGCGGCAAATCCGGATTATCAACATAATCGGCCACCGCCGCCAATTCGTAATCAGCAAAAGGGCTATCCCGCAAAATGAGTTTATCTATTTCTCCCAATTGTCCCGGTCCGACGGGATGGGTACCGTCCACCAGTAAAAGTCCGACCCTGCTGTTGCGAAAGCGCTGACGGATGTTCCTGCGCAGCCTGGGATCGGTTACTCCGGCTTCCACTTCGGCTTGAGGATACTGCTTTATTATGTTTTTCACACTTGCCGGCCAATTGACATAGATAATACTGCGTCCTGAAGGAATTTCTGCGTCAGAGCTTTTTTGCAGGTGCAGTTGGGAACTGAGCCTTATATTAAATATGTTCAGATTCTGATCCTTTATAAAAGAGGTGCTTGCTTCAGCTGCGGGCCAAAAGCTGACCACCGCATTTAAATTGGGCGGTATTGACATCGGTGTACTTAAGCAATTCATGGGGCCGAGCAAATATTCCAGATAGGCTTGGGTGCTTAAATAGATTTTGGCTTCACCCTGACTGAATTTTCGCAGTACAATCTCCCGGGTTTTTTTATCCAAAAGGCCGTGCATTTCCTGCAGCAATTCAGATTTAACCATGGCCTGCAGCATTTCACGGTGCTTTTTCAGGCTGCGTTGGGCCGGATAAACAAATAGTACCGGATGTCCTTTGACCAATTCTTTTACGGTGGTCTTTAGAGCCTGTTTCATCTGCTCTGAAGATGAAGTTTTACTAACTTTCCGATCGTCTCTCCAGGCAGGTTTAATGTCTCTGACTTTTAATTGCAGACTGCTGCGGCCTTTGAAATGATTCTCGGCCAAATCAAAAAGCAGATCCTGTTTGCATACCTTCAGGCCGGGGTGCATCATTTCCGCACCGTTAAAGGCAATCGCCTCCAGGTAATTGTTTCCGGTTTTGAATTTTAAATGGGCACCGTTGGTTCCGACCAATAACATGTCATGCAGCGGGCTGCTGCGTAAAACCAGGTTGGGAACTGGATTGCCCTCACCAAAAGGCGCCAGCAGTTCGATCTCATTCCACAATTGCAAACTCAGCTCTGCTTCATCAATTTCCAAATCAGCCGTATAAATTTTCTTCCCGAGAGCTGGCAGTTCCTGGCCCATCATATAATCCTGCAACGCCTGGCGGAAATTATCCAGTTGATCCCTGCGCAAAGCCAGGCCAGCCGCCATACGATGGCCGCCGAATCTTTCCAGATGGCTGCGGCAATGCAACAAGGCGGCATAAAGGTCAAAATCTCCGCTGCTGCGTGCTGAGGCTTTACCATGTTCACCTTCCCAGGAAACTACAATCGCCGGCCGGTTAAACTTATTAACCAAACGAGAGGCAACGATGCCTATAACTCCTTCATGCCAGTTTTCACCGCTCACCAGAATAAATCTATACTGTTCCAAATCCGATAGATCCAGCAGAGCCTGCTGATAAATACTTTCTTCTATCTCCCGGCGTTCATCATTTAACCGGCATAATTCCTCGGCCAGCAGTTGGGCTTCTTGATCATCCCTGCTCAACAGCAAGTCAATGCTTTTACGGGCAGAATCAAGCCGCCCGGCTGAGTTCAGACGTGGTGCGAGCACAAATCCGATTTGCCACGTATTTAATGGTTTGCCGCGCAAACCCGTTTTTTCCAGAAGAGCTATTAAACCAGGGCGAGTTGTATTTTCAAGTGCGGCCAGGCCGTATTTCACCAGAATACGGTTTTCCTCCAACAAAGGTACGATATCGGCTACCGTTGCTATCGCTGCCAGATCGAGCCAATCCTGCCCGGGATCTATTCCCCGGGATTGCAATAAAGCACAGGCCAGCTTGTAACTGACCCCGACTCCGGCCAGATGGGCAATCGCTGGTAGTTGATCGTTTTTAGGGTTAATAATCGCATGGGCCAGTGGAAGTTTTTCCGCTGGGGTATGGTGGTCAGTAATTATTAAATCCATGCCCAATTCCCGGGCCAGGTCTGCTTCAGTCAGGGAAGCAATGCCGCAATCTACCGTAATAACAAGTTTGCAGCCTTGCCCGCTGAGCATCTGTAAGGCTTCCACATTCAGACCATAACCTTCGTTAAAGCGGTTAGGTACATAGTAATCAACGGCGTAATCAAGACGTTTAAAACATTCCAGTAAAATTACGATGCTGCACACACCGTCGGCATCATAATCACCATAAATAACAATTTTCTCCTGCGCAGCGATGGCCTGACCGATACGTTTTACCGCCGCCTGCATCCCCTTCATTTTCAGCGGATCTTCCAACATACTCAGCTGAGGGTATAGAAATTTCCTGGCCTGCTCTGCATTTTGATTGCCTCTTTGCACTAACAGACGGGCAA
>JAAYCZ010000068.1 GCA_012729495.1 Syntrophomonadaceae bacterium
CAGGCAATACAACTGCAGGCCTCGGATCTGCATCTGAAATCCGGCAATCCTCCTGTACTTAGAATCAATGGTCAGATCGTTGCTATGGATCATCAGATAATATCCCCGGCCGAAACCCGCTTTGTAGCCCGCAAGATACTGGGTAACGAGAAGTTCGAACAGTTTGAGAAGCGGGGTGAGTTGGAAGGCTCGTATTTTCAGGAAGATGTCGGCAATTTTCGTATCAGCGTTTATCATGAAAAAGGCGAAGTCGGCCTGGCTTTTCGCGTCGTCAGCACCATCATTCCCAATATAAACAGTCTTAACCTGCCTGCCGGGCTGAAAAACCTGTTGGATTTAAACAGCGGTCTGATTCTGGTTACCGGTCCCACCGGTTCAGGCAAATCCACCACTCAAGCCGCTATGGTTGATTATATAAACGAACATCGCTCCTGCCATATCATTACCCTGGAGGATCCGATCGAGTTCATTCATACGAATAAGAAAAGTATCATCACCCAGCGTGAAATAGGTACCGATTCGCTTTCCTTTCCCGCTGCCCTGAAAGCTGCCCTGCGTCAGGATCCGGATATCATTATGATCGGGGAAATGCGCGATCTGGAAACCATCTCCATTGCCCTGACAGCAGCGGAGACCGGCCATCTGGTTCTGGCTACCCTGCACACCACCAGTGCGGTGCAGTCGGTCAGCCGCGTTATCGATGTCTTTCCATCCCAACAGCAGCGTCAGGCGCAGGTCATGCTCTCCAACAGCATCACCGGAGTCATCTCTCAGCGCCTTATTCCCGGCAAAGACGGCAAGAGCAGGCATCTGGCCTCGGAACTGATGGTGACTACTCCAGCCATCCGCAATCTCATCCGGGAAGGCAAGCTGCATCAGATCTATTCCGCAATTCAAACCGGCGGCAAACTAGGCATGCAAACCCTGGAAAACAGTATTCAAAAACTGATTACCAAAGGATTAATTGACGAGCAGAATATAACGGAGATAAACGGTATGTAGACTATTTATTGTTGCTAATAAAAAATCCGGGATGCCTGCAAGACGCCCCGGATTTTTACTCTTTATACTTTCATACTACGGCTATTTATCTTCAGGATACAGTCCTACATAGCGGTCATTTTCCCAGTAACCCCACTGGGAAACGCCATTGGGCCAGTAGTAGGTTCCCTGGCCGCTTAACATATCATTTTCCCATTCGCCTACATATCTTGCTCCGGTCGCCCAGTAGTAAGTACCCAGTCCGGAAAAAGTCAATCCTGACATATTGCCTACATAATAATCCCCGTTGGCAAAGGTATAGGTTCCCAGACCATTCGGTTCACCGCCGCTGAACTGCCCGGTGTATTGCTCACCGTTGGACCAGCTAAGTATCCCGTAGCCTTCCGCCTCATTTTTAACAAACTCCCCGGTATACTTTACGTAACTGTTCCAGGTGAAGACACCGTTGCCGTGGCGCTTGTTGTACAGGAACTGACCGGTATATTCCTCGCCGCCAGGCCAGGTGTAGGTGCCCTGCCCGTAGAACATATTGTCCCGGAAGTTGCCCACATATTTGTTGCCATCCGGGAAAGTCAGTTTGCCCTCGCCGTTGAACATATTGTTCGACCAGTTTCCTTCATAAACGGTGCCATCAAGGAACTCGATACGGCCCCAGCCGTTGGCTTTGCCGTCTATCACCCCGCCTTTGTATTCTGACATATCGGGCCATTTGATTTCACTGCTCTGAGTAGTGCTGCCGGGCAATTTTTCATCTTCCCAGTTGCTGTCCAGGAAACTCATTTTGATAACAAAACCATTGTTGCCATATGGTGAGCCCATATTTTTCATACCGGCAATGATATAGCCGCTGTATTTGGTGGGGCATCCCCAACTGGCCTGATCAGGACCGGTGCTGCCCAGAGTTTTTTCCTGCAGCTTGTTGCCGGCAGAGTCGGTCTTAAGCAAATAGGCACCATTGGTTGCCAGTCCGTATGAAGTAGTGTTGCCGAGCACAATCAGGCGTTTATCGCTGGTCTCATGTACGGCAACCCCTGTATTCTGAGCACTGATTCCATAGTTCTTTTCCCATAAAATTGAGCCGTCCTTGGTCATTCTGCTGAGCAGGATGTCGGTTCCTCCGCTGCTGCTGATATATTTGTAGCCGACGATCACATAATCATCGTTTTCCGCCTGAATCAGCGCCGTACCACTGTCAGCACCACTGCCGCCCAGCGTTTTTTTCCAGATCAGCTGACCGCTGATGTTGGCTTTGACCAGGTAAGCATCGCGGCTGCCGGCCCCGGAAGAATCAGTATAGCCAAGCAACAGCAAGGCCCGGTCTTTATCTTGAATCACCGCGTTAAAGCCATCACTGGCGGTTCCGCCAAAAGTTTTCTCCCAGACCAGACTGCCGTCCTTGCTCAAAAAAGCCACATAACCATCCCGGCCGCCGGCACCATAGGATTCGGTAAACCCGGCCACAATATAACCACCGTTGTCACGGGTCGGTTTGACCATTGTAGCTTCATCACTGTAGGCTCCTCCGAATTCCTTGTCCCACTGTTTTTTCCCTTCTTTATCAAGCTTCAGAACCCATATATTGCTTTTGTCTTCGTATTTTTTGCGGGTATAGCCGGCCACAATGTAGCCCCCGTCACTGGTCTCTTCGATCCAGTTGGCGCAGTCATCGCCAGTGTTCCCGAAAGTTGCCTTCCACTGCTCTTTGCCGTTGACATCAGTTTTTACAATGTAGATATCCCGTTCCCCTTTTCCGAAGGAATATGTATACCCGGCCATAATGTATCCGCCGTCGGAAGTCTGCTGCACGCATTGAAACGCATCGACTCCGTTGCCGCCATAGTTATTGCTCCACAACGCGCTCATGTCTTCGGCGGCCAACAAAGGAGCAGGCAACAGCGCCAAAGCGAAAAAGGCGATTAGCATTACAACTCCGGTCAGACGCATTCCTTGGCGATGTTTACGTTTTAAGCGAATTAATTTCATAGATGTTGCCTCCTTTGCTCATTTTCTAATGACTGCCCTTGCGGGATTGTTTGGCCTGTGGTATTTGCGGGGGCGGCAGAGCGTTGTCACTCTTTGTGGTTAAGTTTGCGTCTGCATCCACCGTCGTCAGGGTACTGTGCATGGCATCTCCATACAGGCTCAGATCATCCAGGGTTTGCTGCCACAGCAATTTTCCGCTGGAATCGAGCCTGATGCGTACATCCTGGCGCTGGGCGCTGCTTTCATCATAGGTGTAACCCATTACCAGGTAACCATTGTCAGGGGTTTGCTGAATACCGGTACTGATATAATTGGCGGTACCGCCAATGCTTTTTTCCCAGCTAACCAGCCCCGAGTCGATCATCTTTATGACATAAATATCCCAGGTTCCTTTGCTGAAGGAACGGGTGCAACCGGCGATTACCAGTCCTCCGTTTTTGTTGGCCTGGATGGAACAGGCATAATCGTCTTGATTTCCGCCGTAATATCTCTCCCAGATTTTTTTGCCGTTACGGTCGTAACGCACAGCCATAATGTCAGCATCCTGAGTTGGGGCCTGGCTGCCGCTGACCGTGTGTTGCCGGAGTGAATAACCAACCGCCACAAAATCTCCGCCGTTGAGCTGCTGCACCATAAGGCCTTCGTCGTCATTGGTGCCTCCCACTGCAGCATCCCATTGCTTGTCGCCCCATTTATTGAGGCGCAGCATATAGAGATCCCGGCCTCCGGATCCTTTGGAAGTCGTATAGCCGGTTATTATAAATCCCCCGTCGCTGGTCTGCATAATCGAGCGGGCAACCTCATCCCCGCTTTCGCCATAGGTCTTGGTCCAGCTGACTTTGCCGTCTTTGCCAATTTTGGTCAGAGAAATATCCTGGCCTCCGCTACCTCCGGAAAGAACGGCACTGACAATCAGCCGGCCTTCATCCTCGGTAGATAGGTTTATACCGGACGAGCCAATTGTTTCTCCGCTGCGGTCCTCGTCAGAAAGAACAATCCGTTGGTCGGCAGCCTGCATATTAAACGGCAGAAACAGAGCTACGATCAATAAAGCCAAAACCAAAACCAACCTTTTGCCAGCCTGGCGATATTTATAATTTTTCATTCTGCACCGCTCCTTTATGAATATCAGAAGTTTTGTCTGATGAATTGCTACTA
>JAAYCZ010000069.1 GCA_012729495.1 Syntrophomonadaceae bacterium
ACAACCGCAAGATAGCGGTGAAAACTCGTGTGCGTCGCAGTTTAGCGGAACTTCCCTCGATTATGCAGATTTACCCGACTGCTGACTGGCAGGAAAGGGAAGTCTATGATCTGATGGGAATCAAATTTAAGGGGCATACAAATCTTGTGCGGGTCTTATTGCCCGATGATTTTGCAGGGCATCCCCTGCGTAAAGATTTTAAGATAGTGGGGTGATTGAACTTGTTACAAACAGATCAGTA
Organism: Syntrophomonadaceae bacterium; assembly: GCA_012729495.1. Classification (GTDB taxonomy): domain Bacteria; phylum Bacillota; class Syntrophomonadia; order Syntrophomonadales; family Syntrophomonadaceae; genus Syntrophomonas_B. The sequence goes on from JAAYCZ010000069.1 coordinate 242, forward strand.
CACAGTAAACATCGGTCCTCAGCACCCTAGTACCCATGGTGGGCTGCACGTAGAAGCGTTAATGGACGGAGAATTTGTTGTGGATGCTATTGTTCACCTGGGCTACGTTCACCGTTCGGTTGAAAAAATCGCTGAAAGCCGCACCTATCCACAGTTTGTTCCGTATACATCGCGTCTTGATTACCTGGCCAGTCACTTGCCGACGATTGGGTACTGCCAGGCGGTTGAAAAGCTGATGGGGATCGAAGTACCGGAAAGAGCTGAATATTTGAGGGTAATTATGGCAGAGTTTTCCCGTATTGCGTCCCACCTGCTTTTTATTGGCAGTATGGCCATTGATCTGGGGGCAACGACGGGCTTAATCTATTGTTTCCGTGATCGTGAACGTATTATGGATATGTTTGAAATGACCAGCGGGCAGAGACTCGTGGCCTCTTATGGGCGTATCGGCGGTGTTAGTGAGGATGTACCGGAGAATTTTTATCCTGCCGCTCGCAGCTTTTTGCAGGATTTGCCCAAGATGATTGATGAATACAATGGGCTTATAACCGGTAATGAGATTTTGCAGTGCCGTATCAAAGGGGTAGGGACTTTATCAGCCGAAGATGCGGTTGCCTATGGCGTGACTGGCCCTAATCTGCGTGCCTGCGGCATTGATTATGATCTTCGTAAGGCGGATCCATATGGCATTTATGATCGTTTTGAATTTGACGTGCCCTTAGGGTCCCGGGGTGATAGTTGGGATCGTTATATTGTGCGTCTGGAAGAAATTCAGCAAAGTACACGGATTATTGAACAGGCCCTGGACGCTATGCCGGAAGGGGAAGTGAGAGCCAAGGTGCCGCGTGTTTTAAAACCCGAAGCGGGTAAGGAAATTTACCATCGGATCGAGTCATCCAAAGGTGAACTTGGCTACTATATCGTAGCAGACGGAGGAGAAAAACCTTATCGCGTGCACGTTCGGGCGCCTTCTTTTGTAAACTTGATGGTATTACCCATTATTTCCAGGGGCGGGAAGTTGCAGGATATTATTGCTAATATTGCAACCTTGGATCCGGTCCTGGGTGAATCTGACCGATAGGAGGGGCGTAGGATATGGAACACTGGTTTACGAATATTGCACATGCACTGGTCAACTGGCTGATGGGGCTGGGACTTTCCTATGCCTGGGCGGATTTCATCCTCTTGATTGTTCAGTGGATATGCATTGTCGCAATTGTTACCTTAAACGTTATTGTATTAATCTGGCTGGAACGTAAGATATCCGGCTTTATTCAACTGCGTTTGGGACCAAATCGCCTGGGGCCTTTTGGAGCTTTCCAGACGATAGCGGATGCCATCAAATTAATGACTAAAGAAGACATTATCCCCACCAAGACAGATAAATGGATCTTTATGACGGCTCCGATGTTTTTCATTATTGTGGCGGTTATGCTGTATGCAGTCATTCCCATGGGCGACGGTATGCAGGTAGTGGATCTTAATGTGGGACTATTATATTTTATTTCCGTAGGCTCACTCAGTACCGTTTGCATTCTGATGGCTGGCTGGGCATCGAATAATAAATGGTCACTTTTGGGAGCAATGCGCGGCGTGGCACAGATGGTTTCTTATGAAGTGCCCCTGGCATTATCCTTGCTGGGTGTAGTCATGATTGTTGGATCTTTGAACTTATCAGATATTGTAAAGGCTCAGCATAATGTATGGTTTATCCTTTTACAGCCGATTGCTTTTATTACGTATTTTATTGCTGCCACCGCAGAATTGAACCGCGGGCCTTTTGATATGCCGGAAGCTGAGCAGGAGCTGACTGCCGGCGCGTATACAGAATACACAGGTATGCGCTGGGCCCTGTTTTTCCTGGCTGAGTATACCAATCTGGTTGCGGTGTCAGCCTTGGCTTCCACTATGTTCCTGGGCGGATGGCAGGGGCCGGGCTTACCATCATGGTTGTGGATCATTATTAAGACCTATCTGGTGATGCTGGTCTTCATGTGGATGAAATGGACCTTCCCGCGTATTCGCATGGACCATTTGATGAGCTTTAGCTGGAAGTTCTTACTTCCGGTAAGCCTTGCCAATATTGTTGTAACAGGATTTGGCCTGGAATTTTTTAAATGGATGGGGTGGTGGTAATAAGTGCTCGGTAAAGGATTGTTAAAAGGTATGGGGATTACGTTCAAGCATACCTTTGAGAAAAAAGATCTGGTGGTTCAATACCCTGAACAAATGCCCCGCCTGCAGGAACGCTATCGCGGCAGCCTGGGCTTTAGATTTGAAAAGTGTATTGCGTGCGGAATGTGCACGCGTACCTGTCCCAATCGTGTATTGAGTATGGAAACGGCCCAAGTTGAAGGCTCTAAGAAGAAAAAGCTTTTAAGCTATACCATTGACTTACAGTATTGTATGTTTTGCAATCTTTGCATAGAGGCCTGCCCGGCCAATGCCTTGTATTTTAGTCATGATTTCGAACTGTCCAAATACAATCGGAGCGACATTGCGGTTGTATATCATCGTCCTCCGGAAATGGATGGGGAAGGAGGGGACAAGTAATGAATATTGGCTTTGCCGATGTTGCGTTTATTCTTATTGCCGGGTTTACCCTCTTAACCGCTCTGGGTGTAGTTCTGCTAAGAAACATTGTGCACAGTGCGATTATGTTGGTGTTTTCTTTTCTCGGTGTAGCCGGGATCTATTTCACCTTGAATGCAGGCTTCCTGGGTCTGGTTCAGATTATGGTCTATGCCGGAGCTATTTCGGTTCTGATCATCTTTGCGATCATGCTGGTCATGAAAGATGACCCGGAAAAAACCAATCTGCCGAGTCCCAATATCCCCAATATTCTCTCCGGCGGGTATCTGACCGCTTTACTGGTGGCAGCCCTGGCAGGTTCAATCTGGTTTACGAAGTTCCCGGTGAAAGCTGTACCGGCTTCTGGAGATGATCTGGGTATACTGGCCAACTTGATGCTGGGGGATTATGTCATTCCTTTTGAAGTAGCCGCTGTTTTGCTTTTGGTGGCAGTGGTTGGGGCAATTATCCTGGCGAAAGGAGCGGATCAGAAGTGATAGGTTTTACCCATTATCTTATTTTTGCCACCCTCCTTTTTGGCATTGGACTGTTCGGAGTGTTAGCCAAACGCAGTGCGGTTGCAGTGTTAATGTCTGTGGAACTGATGCTCAATGCAGTGAACATCAATTTTGTGGCAATCAGTAAATATATTGTTCCCAATGCGGGAGTTGGACAATTGTTTGCCCTGTTTGTAATTGTCGTTGCAGCTGCTGAGGTCGCAGTTGGATTGGCATTGATTATCAATATATTCCGGCAGAAGAAATCAATCGACTTACATGATTTCAATCTGCTGAAATGGTAAGGCAGGTGTGATGAGTTTGCAGAGTGTATTAAGTCATACATGGTTGATCCCTTTCCTGCCTTTCCTGGCTTTTGCGTTGATCGGTCTGCTTTGCCACCGCTGGCCAAAGTTTTCGGCACTGCTTTCAATTGTAGCCATTGCAGGATCTTTCGTCTTTTCAGCCATGACGGCTTTTATAGTTTTTACCGGACCTAATGATGCAGTATTTGAGGTCGCTGCCCGGTGGCTGGATATGCCCGGCCTTCGTGTTGACATGGGATTGCTCGTTGATCCCCTGACAGCGGTAATGCTGGTTGTGGTTACAACTGTGGCCCTGCTGGTACAGATTTACTCGCTTGGTTATATGCATGGCGATCCTGGTTTGGCGAGCTATTATTCTTTCCAGAGTTTGTTTGCCGGCTCGATGTTGGGCCTGGTTGTCTCCAATAACTTCGGGCAGATGTTTGTGTTCTGGGAGTTGGTAGGGATATGTTCCTACCTCTTAATTGGCTTCTGGTTTGGTCGGAACTCTGCCAAGGAAGCTGCCAAGAAAGCCTTTATCACCAATCGTGTCGGTGACTTCGGCTTCCTGCT
>JAAYCZ010000070.1 GCA_012729495.1 Syntrophomonadaceae bacterium
GCCCTTGATCCCATCGGACGCAGAGAGGTACGGGACATTATTTCCTTGCTTAAAAACAAAGGAACGACCATTTTCTTGAACAGCCACCTGCTCAGCGAAGTGGAACTGACCTGCACCCATCTGGGCTTTATCAAGCATGGGAAAATGATTGACAGCGGACCGGTGGAAGATTTTACGCAGCAAAAACATGAGATCACGATTATCGCTGAAGAGGTCCCATCCGGCATTCTCAATCGCTGGAGATTGGAAAAACGCTTTATTGCCCAGCATGATCAAACCTATATCCTGGCCGTTGATAAAAAAGAAGAGATTCCAAGGCTGGTTGAGGTCTTGGTTGCCGGCGGAGGCCGCATATACCAGGTGGAGAGCAGACAGCGCGGCCTTGAAGATGTGTTTGTGGAACTCATTCAGGATTGACGGAGGGTACGAATGAAATGAAATATATCATCCAGCTTACTCTAAAGGAAATCATGAATAAACGCATTCTTCATATGGGCGTGATTATGACCCTGCTTTACCTGCTTCTATACGGTTTTGCTGTACACTATTCAGCCAAGAACATTGCGATGTCCAGCATGGAGGCCTGGTTTGCACAGCAAATCGGATATCAAATGCTCACCATGGGATGGTATATCTCCACTTTCCTCTGCGGTGCTCTGGCCGTACTCACCGGAGCAGGCAGTCTTGCCAGTGAAATTGAAAGCGGGACCATCCTCGGACTGGCCTCAAAACCAGTTTCCAGGCGGGCCATCGTGGGCGGAAAATTTCTGGCTTATACGATCGTTACGGCGGTTTACAGTGCTGTATTGTTGGGAGCGGTAGCCCTGCTGACGGGGTATTTCTTTAAATTGCAGGTTGATCCGATCGCTCTCTTGTCTGGCATCGGCCTCTTCATGCTTTTCCCGGTTATCTTGCTGGCACTTGCCCATCTGGGGTCGGCGCGATTTAGTACCTTGGCAACTGGTGTAGTGACTTTTATGCTTTTTGCCCTGGCCATCATTGGCGGGTTTATTGAACAAATCGGAGCCATGATGGAAAATGCCTCCATGATAAACATAGGTGTGGTTTCGAGTCTGGTGATCCCTTCCGATGCGATTTACCGATTGGCCGTTTCCGTGGCCGTTGGCCCCATGGGCAAGAGTTCCATTGCATCCTTCGGTCCTTTTGGCGCCGCTTCAACCCCCAGCACAGTCATGCTGATCTATGCGCTGGTCTATATCATCATCATTTTGGCCCTGGCTTTCAGATTCTTCGGCAAGCGTGATTTTTGAAACCCAAAACAGGGACGGCAGACTGTGTAAAAACAATGCTTATCAGCGAATTTGAAGTTCGTTGATAAGCATTGTTAACGTACGATCGAAAAGATGAAGCCTATGCCAGGCTAAATTTTTCTTTCATCCGCCTGATCCAGATTCGTCATGTATTCGTTAATTATTTCATTCAGATATTCCAAATGGCGCTTTATCTTTTTGGGTTCTGACTGATTCCCGTTACAACCCTGGACAAGGCGCTTAGAAATCAAGGGATTACGGATGCTTTTGTCTACAACGGGAGAGGATTATTGATCTTATGAAATATTAGTTCGCCTTGCTTCATGTACATGATTATGCTAATATTATGGCATAATTAACGCGAGGTGGTTATAATGCCGCAAATAAGACCAATAACGGACTTACGCAATACAAACGAGATATCGGAATTATGTCACAGTAAAGACGAACCGATATTTATCACCAAGAATGGATATGGCGACCTGGTGGTAATGAGCATCGAAACCTACGAGCGTGAGATGGCTCTGGCCGATGTGTACAAAAAACTGGCTATGGCAGAAAAACAAGTTCAAGACGGTGAATTGTTAGATGGGCAGGAGGTGCTCGCCAAGCTGAGGAAAAAATATGGACGATAGATTTCAGCTTAAAATAACACCGGCTGCTGCGAATGATTTAGATCAGATTTATTATTACATTACCAACATTCTGGTTGCACCACAAGCAGCAGATAATCTCCTGGATGATATTGAAACGGCAATTCTATCCTTATGTGACTTCCCATATCGCTATCAATACTCGCACAATGAGGTATTAAGAAATAAAGGATATCGTAAGTTGGCCATTCATAAATATGTGATGCTTTACTCTGTTGATGAAGAGAATAAAACTGTGATTGTTATGCGTGTATTTTACGGGGCAATGGATTATGAAAAATATGTATAATTCGTGCCCTCTGGATCAGCTTCAGTAATGAAATTACGAAAATTCTCCATGTCATGATATACCTGCTGAAGCTTGTATTGTGCCACGTCCTCTATGATGCGTGTCCACACACGTTCGGTGGATCCAATGCAA
>JAAYCZ010000011.1 GCA_012729495.1 Syntrophomonadaceae bacterium
ATGGCTTTCCCGGATGTTTATGAAATCGGAATGTCGCATATCGGCTGCAAAATACTGTACGGTTTGGTTAATGAGACCACCGACCATTTGATGGAAAGAAGTTTTGCTCCTTGGCCTGACATGGAAGCGTTGATGAGAGAGGAGGACATTCCTCTTTATTCACTGGAATCATTCACCCCGCTTAATCAATTTGATGTAGTGGGATTTTCTTTGCAGTATGAATTGTCCATTACCAATGTTTTAAATATGCTGGATTTGGGCAGGATACCACTGCGCTCGGCTGAGCGCAGTGATTTTGATCCGCTGGTAATCGCGGGAGGCCCGGTGGTTTTTAATCCGGAACCTTTTGCAGAATTCTTTGATGCTTTTCTGCTCGGTGATGGTGAAGAGGTTACGGTAGAGTTCCTGGATTGTGTGGAAACCAACCGCCACCTGGAGAGGAAAGAGCTGCTGCTGGAGCTGGCGGGCATAGAGGGGGTATATATTCCCTCATTATATTCCGTGTCCTACCATGATGACGGAACGATAAAATCCCGCGAGCCCCAGGCAGAGGGAACACCGCTATATGTACGCAAAAGGCTGGTCAAAGATCTTAACAGCGCCTATTTTCCGGAGTACCCCATTGTGCCTTACCTGGGCATCGTCCATGACCGGGCGGTGCTGGAAGTCATGCGCGGCTGTCAGCGGGCTTGCCGCTTTTGTCATGCCGGTATGGTATACCGGCCGGTGCGGGAAAGATCGGTTGAGGTATTGGCCCGGCAGGCGGTTGAACAACTTAAAAACACCGGTTATGATGAAATCTCACTGGCTTCCCTGAGCACCCTGGATTATTCCGGAGTGGAGCCTTTGGTCAAACAATTGGTGGGAGAATATGGAGATCAGGGCGTCGGCGTTTCACTACCGTCGCTGCGGGTGGATGCATTCTCAATCAATTTGGCCAATGAAGTACAAAAGGTACGCAAAACCACTCTGACGCTGGCACCGGAAGCCGGTACCCAGCGGCTGCGTGATGTGATCAACAAAAATGTCAGCGAGGATGATCTTATGCAGGCTGCCGAAGCAGCTTTCAAATCGGGATGGATGGGATTGAAACTTTACTTTATGATCGGACTGCCAACAGAAACGGAAGCAGACCTGGACGGCATCCCGGAACTGCTGAAAAAGGTGAAATCAATCGGTAACCGCTATTCCCGCCGCGCGGTTGAGATCAGGGCCAGCATGGCCTGCTTTGTCCCCAAAGCCCACACGCCTTTTCAGTGGCAGCCGCAAGCCAGTATCGCCAGTTTGGAAGATAAACGCCATTATATGATAAGGCAAAAGATGAAAAATGTGAAACTCAGTTTCCATGACAGCCGCACCAGTTACCTTGAGGGTATATTTGCACGGGGCGACCGCCGGCTGGGTGAGGTTATTTATAAGGCCTGGCAGAACGGCTGCAAATTTGATGGCTGGTCGGAGTATTTTAGTTTCACCAGTTGGATGGAAGCCTTCGACGAATGTCAGATCAATCCTGACTTCTATATCCGGGAACGCCGCCGCGATGAGCTTTTTCCCTGGGATTTTATTGATAGCGGGGTGGACAAGAAATATTTGTGGGCGGAAAATGAACGGGCTTATCGGGGTATCCTTACACCGGATTGCCGTCAGGACGATTGTGTCGGCTGCGGTGTCTGCCCGCATTTTGAGTTCGACCTGGATGTAAAGGGGGGCTGCTGATATGCGTTTGCGAGCAGAATACAATGTGGGACCGGAGCTGAAATTCCTGGGCAACCTGGATATGATGCATCTGATGGAAAGAGCTCTGCGCCGGGCCGGGATCCCCTATCACCTCAGCGAGGGTTTTAATCCGCATATCAGGTTGTCGATGGGTACTGTCCTTCCGGTAGGGATTTGGGGAAAACATGAATATTTTGATCTTGATTTGGCGGAAATGGCTCTGCAGGAGTTCATCGACCGCCTGAATGAGGTGCTGCCTCCGGCCCTAACCATCCTGGACTGTCAGCAAATAGAGGAAAACGCCCCTGCATTGATGAAAATTATTAATACAGCAGAATATACCTTTGTACTTAGAACCGGAACAACAGACCTACAATCGCTGACCGAGGAGATTTTGACCCGGGATGCTTTACTGGTGCAAAGCCGGGGCAAAAATAAAAATATTAAAAAGGATCTGCGTCCCGGCCTTTATCAGATGAATATAGATGCAACTGAGGCATATGATATGCTGTCGGTCATGGTCAGCATCAATGAACCGCTGAATATAAGATACGACGAATTGCAGGATCTTTTCAGCGAATATGGAATATCTGCAAAAGATATTACTGACATTTTCCGCCAGGGGAATTATATTAAAGAAGACCAGAACTTTTATTCACCGCTAAAGAAGGTGTAATTAATGGTAAGAGATATTATTGGTGAAATTTATCCCTGGGAATCACGGGTGGCCATTGTTGAAGATGACCGGCTGGTAGAGGTCTTCTGGGCTGACCAGGATGAAAGCGTGGGCAACATCTATAAAGGCAAGGTTAAAGATATTTTGCCGGGTCTTTCCTGCGCATTTATTGATATTGGCCTTAGCAAAAATGCTTTTTTATATGTAGGGGACGTATTGGCACCGGGCAACCGCAAAAGCAAACATATTGAACAACTGCTAAAAAGCGGTCAGGAGATCATGGTACAGGTAAAGAAAGAAGCTTTTTCAGAAAAAGGCGCCCGGGTTACCTGTGATATAACCATACCGGGTCACCTGCTGGTGTTGCTGCCGTTTCAGCATGACGTTTCCATATCCAGAAAAATTATCGGCAATCAGAAAAGAAATCAGCTGCGCAGCTTGATCGAGGATAATAAGCCCGATGATATAGGCGTCATTTTACGGACTGCCTGCATGGAAGCCAGGGAAAATGAAATTTTGGCAGAATTAAATCATTTGCTTGGCATCTGGCAGGATATTCAGAAACGCTTTGCCCAGCAGAGTTCACCCAGTCTGATTTATGAAGATATTGATGTGATTGAGAGGGCTTTACGGGATTACCTGGATGTTGATATTCGCCGGGTGATCACCAATAACCTCAAGATTAAGGAAAAAATAGATTTTATCGCCTTGCATAAGAACACTTCATTTTTGCCCAGCGTACATTTTGAAGAAGGGGATTTGTTTGAAAAGTACGGGCTGGAAAGGGATATCCGCAAAGCGCTGCGACGTAAAGTCTGGCTTAAAAGCGGCGGCTATCTGATATTTGACGTAACTGAAGCGATGACTGTAATTGATGTCAATAGCGGCAAGTTTACCGGCAAAGATAATTTTGAAGAAACCGTATACAAGCTGAATCTCGAGGCGGCTTTGGAAATACCCCGGCAGCTGCGTTTGCGTAGTATCGGCGGCATTATTCTGATCGATTTTATTGATATGCAGGATAAGAATAACGAAGACAATGTTATTTCCATTCTGCGGCAGGAACTGGAAAAAGACAAGGCACACAACCGGATTATGGGCATGACGCAGCTGGGATTTCTGGAAATGACCCGCAAAAAATCCCGTTACGGTATTGCCGAGATATTTACCGACGAATGCTTGACCTGTCATGGACGAGGCCGGACTATAAATCTCTTTGCCCTGGCCTGCGAAGTAAAACGCAAGCTGGCCAATATGGGCTATCTGGAGGGCGAGGAGATCGTTTGTGAAGCCCATCCTCAGCTGCTGCAATATATAAGAAACGAAGAAAATAATCTGAACTATATCCGCAAAAAAACCGGTAAAAAGATCCGCCTGGAAGAGAACGGCAGTATGAATATTGAAGAATATAATCTGTACAGTACGTAGCTTGACGGCAGTTTTAAATTATGATAGTCTAAGTTTTGGGTTGCGCGTTTTTGCAACCGCACGGTTCAGGTTTCAAAATGGCTTAGCCTGCCTGATGACCGGCGAGTCTGAAAAATGTGGAGGTGTATTATGTACGCAATAATTCAAACAGGTGGCAAACAGTACAAGGTAGCTGAAGGTGAAATGGTCAAGGTGGAGAAGCTGCAAGCTGAAGCCGGGGACAAGATTACCCTGGATCAGGTTTTAATGCTTAAGGATGACAATGGAACCAGGATCGGCAACCCGCTGGTAGCCGGAGCAAAAATTACGGCTGCGGTACTGGAACAGGGACGGGGCAAAAAAATAACCGTCTACAAGTACAAAAGACGTAAGAATGAACGCAAAAAGCAGGGCCATCGTCAGGCCTACACCAAACTTTTGATCGAAAAGATTGAGGGTTAGCAATAAAGATTTTCATTGGTATTATTAGTGCTTAAGAAGCAATGCAGCCTTATTTTAAAGTAACACTGGGAGGTGTAATCATGGCTCATAAAAAAGGTGTCGGTAGTACAAGAAACGGTCGAGACAGTGAATCCAAACGTCTGGGCGTCAAAAGATATGATGGGCAGGTAGTAAGAGCCGGCAACATTCTGGTTCGGCAGAGAGGCACCAAGATCCATCCGGGCAACAACGTGATGATCGGCGGAGACGATACACTTTTTGCCGTTATTGATGGTAAAGTCAAATTTGAGAGAAAAGACAAGACCAGAAAACAAGTCAGCGTATATCCGGTCGACGAAAGCGCCATCGTATAAAGATTTTAAGCTTAGTAAAACCGACCGATGACAAAAGCAAAGATCAAGGCATAAGGAAAGTCCGCGATTGAGACGTACATTAAGTATGTTGAATGAGCGGACTTTTTGGTCCGTCCGGCGCAAAGGAACCAGGGCTTTTGCAGGTGCCTTTGGCTACCCTTTGGGTACTACATATGATTATTAACGTTGTTGTTTAAGGTTGTGGCATAAGCCCGGTTTTCTTTAATTAACGCAGAAATTTATTTTGCTCATCGATCCGGGCCTCTAGAGTATTTCAGGGGATTTTGCTATTATTAGGAATAAGCTTATGTTTATACCAAAGGAACATGTGACAACTTCTGTTGGGATTTATAAGGTTTAGTTTATTTAGGGGGAATCGATGATGGAAGCTGCTCAAATGGTAAATTTACTGCGCAGAGTGCGGCATGATTACGCCAATCACTTACAGGTCATCAGCGGATATTTGGAATTAGGCTGGGAAGAGCAGCTAAGATCATATATTCAGGATATTATCACCCAGATCAATCAGGAAAGAATCATATTTGAATCGGTGGCTCCACAAGACGCCCTGTATTTTTATGAACAGTTGTTAACGATCAAAGATATGGGAATCATACTCGTATACGATGATTTGGATGTAAAGTCAACCCAGTATTTAAAGGATCATAATGAACCGGTAAATAGTATTGCTGCCCTGCGGGCAGATATTGCCCGGGGAGAAGATGACACCGTGGTTTATATCTCCATCCATGAGGACGAAACCGGGATTGAAATGTATTTCAGCTGTGACAGCTGGGGTGGCCAATCCCGCCAGACACGCATTGATAAGAGGTGAATAAATGTTTATTGATCACGCTAAAGTTTATGTCAAGGGCGGCGACGGCGGCAACGGCTGTGTTGCCTTCCGACGCGAAAAATATGTACCCATGGGCGGGCCCTACGGTGGTGACGGAGGACGCGGCGGTAATGTCATCTTCGTGGCAGAAGAAGGTATGACCACCTTGATGGATTTTCGTTACCGCAAACATTTCAAGGCGGAAAGGGGCAGTCATGGTCTGGGAAAAAACCAGCACGGTGCCTGGGGCGAAGATTTAATCGTGAAGGTGCCCGTTGGTACCATCATCCGCGATGACGATACCGGCGAACTGCTGGCTGATTTAACTGTCAACGGCCAGCAGGCCATCATTGCTAAAGGCGGAAGAGGAGGAAAAGGCAACAGCCATTTTGCCAGCGCCACCCACAAAGCTCCCTCCATGGCCGAAAAAGGTGAAATCGGACAGGAACGCTGGATCAATATGGAACTGAAGCTGCTGGCTGATGTCGGCCTGGTGGGATACCCCAATGCGGGTAAATCAACCCTGATCGCCCAGGTTTCAGCAGCCCGACCCAAGATTGCAGACTATCCGTTTACCACCCTGATTCCCAATCTTGGTGTCGTCAGCACCAGAAGTCATGAATCTTTTGTCATTGCTGATATCCCCGGCCTGATTGAAGGGGCTCATGAGGGAGTAGGTCTGGGGCATGATTTCTTGAGACATATTGAAAGAACCAAAGTTCTTTTATTTATATTGGACGCTGCCCAGGTGGATGGGCGGGATGTACAGGAAGATTTGAGAATACTGCAGCGGGAACTGGAACTTTTTAATCCGCAACTGTCTCAACGCCCATATTTGATTGCGGCCAATAAAATGGATATTCCCGGTGCGTTTGAACGTTATGAGGCCTTGAAGAAAATCCATGGGGATAAAGTTTGGGCCATATCCGCTGCCAGCGGTCAGGGGGTCAGGGAACTGATGGAAAAAACCTTTGTCCTCTTGCAGAGTATCCCCAAGGAAGAAGAGCCCGCGGAAGAGGTGCGGGTCATCCGGCGCTATGAAGATGAACCGCCTTTTAAAGTGGAAATTGTAAACGGTGTCTACCAGGTGAGCGGCAAACGCATAGAGAATTTGGTTAATATGACTAATATGGAGCAGGAAGAATCGCTGCAGAAATTTCAGCGCACCATTGAAAGAATGGGGCTGGAAGATGCCCTGCGGGAAATGGGGATTAAGGAAGGCGACCTGGTTAGGATCGCGGATCTGGAATTTGAATATAGCGAATGATTCTGACCATGGATGGGTGGAAATAGACATATAAATGTGACGGCTGGAGTGAAAGATACATGAACATGAGGGGAGAATTTAAAAATATCAGGCGGCTGGTGGTAAAGGTAGGAACCAGCACCCTGATCCATGCCAACGGGCAGCTGAATCTGGAAAGAATGGAGAGATTGGTCAGAGAACTGGCTGATCTGCATAACCGGGATATTGAAGTAGTGCTGGTCAGTTCGGGTGCAGTGGGAACCGGAGCCAACCGGATGAACATGAAAAAGATCCCTAAGACACTACCGGAAAAACAGGCGCTGGCAGCCATCGGACAGGGCCGGCTGCTGCATATGTATGAGAAGTTTTTCGCCGATTACGGCAAGACCGTAGCGCAAGTGCTGCTTACCCGTGAGGATCTGGATGAAAGAATCCGCTATTTGAATGCCACCAACACCCTGCTGGCCATTCTGAACATGCAGGTTATTCCCATTATTAATGAAAATGATACCGTAGTGGTGGAAGAAATTAAAATCGGTGACAACGATACATTATCCACCATGGTAGCGGGGATCATAAATGCGGATTTGCTGATCATCCTGTCTGATGTGGACGGATTTTATGACAGCAATCCACGTACCAACAAGAACGCCCGTCTGCAGAGCGAAGTTTATGAAATTACCGAGGCCATGGAAGCCAATGCAGTTGCCCGGGGTACAACCTTTGCCAGCGGAGGGATGCTGACCAAGCTGAAATCAGCCCGCATTTGCATGGCGGCAGGTATCCCGATGGTCATTGCCAACTCAGCCGAGAAAAATGTCATTCGTCGTATCGTGGCCGGAGAGGAATTGGGTACGGTTTTTGTCCCCCGGGAAGAGAAAATGCCTTCGCGTAAAAAATGGCTGGCCTTTGGCTCCGCCGAACACGGACAAATTCAGGTCGATCATGGTGCCGAACTGGCCCTGTTAAACCGCGGCAAAAGCTTGCTGGCATCCGGTGTGACAGCAGTTGCAGATGATTTTGAACGGGGGACGGTGATCGGTGTCATCAATGCTGCCGGCAGGGAAATTGCCCGGGGTCTGACCAATTACAGCAGCATTGAAATCCGTCAGATTGCCGGTCACAAGTCCGGTGATATAGAAAAAATTCTCGGCACCAAAGATTACGATGAAGTCATCCATAGAGATAATCTTTGGGTAAATTCTTTATAGGAGGAGAGCTGCAAATGAACAGGGAAATGGAGGCCATTTTACTGGAACAAGGGCATAAGGCAAAACAGGCATCCCGAATTTTAGCCACCGCCGGGACGGATATGAAAAATGCAGCCTTGTTTAAAATGGCGGAGGAGTTGGAAAAAAAGTCCCAAGCAATCATTGCCGCCAATCAAATCGATCTCGCGCAAGGTGAGAAACAGGGACTGACCAAAGCGCTGCTGGAGCGTCTTACTTTAAACCAGACCCGCATCCGGGATATGGCTCAGGGTTTAAGGGAAATAGCAGCTTTGCCTGATCCGGTGGGGGAGATGCTGGAAATGCAGCGCCGCCCCAACGGGCTTGATATTGGCCGAATCAGAACTCCAATCGGAGTCATCGGCATTATTTATGAATCACGGCCCAATGTAACCGCTGATGCAGCAGGGCTTTGCCTCAAGTCAGGCAATGCCATTATTCTGCGCGGCGGCGAGGAAGCCTTAAATTCCAATCGGGTTATTGCCCGCATCATCTCAGCAGCAGCGATGGAGTGCGGTATGCCGGAAGGCGCCATACAACTGGTGGACAGTGAAGACCGGGAGGCAGTCATTTTTCTTATGAAGATGCATGATTATTTGGACGTATTGATTCCCCGCGGCGGCAAAGGCTTGAAAAAGGCAGTGCTTGATCATGCCACCGTACCGGTGATTATGACCGGGATGGGCAATTGTCATGTATATATCGACCAGTATGGAGATTATGCCCAAGCCCTGCCCATCGTTCACAATGCCAAAGTACAGCGGCCTTCCGTATGTAACGCGGCGGAAACGTTGCTGGTGCACCAGGATGTAGCCGCCGCATTTTTGCCGGGGATCATTGCTGATTTACAATCATCCGGGGTGGAAATCCGCGGTTGTGATAGAACCCGTAGTATCGTATCCGGTCTGGCTGAAGCCACTGCCGAGGACTGGGCTACGGAATATCTTGACCTGATTATAGTGGTCAAAGTGGTGGATAGTCTGGAAGCAGCCATTGACCATATCAACCAATACGGAACCGGACACAGTGAGGCCATTATCAGTGAAAACTACAACGCGGTACGCAAGTTTATGGCCGGCGTGGATGCGGCCGCAGTTTACGCCAATGCTTCCACCCGCTTTACCGACGGCAATGTATTTGGATTCGGTGCGGAAATGGGCATCAGCACCCAGAAACTGCATGCCCGGGGACCCATGGGCCTTAGAGAACTGACCACCACCAAATTCGTCATTTATGGCGACGGCCAGGTCAGGTAAACCATGGCAACGATAAGATGAAATAAGGTATAATGAAACCAGGTCGATCCATTGTAATAAAAGGAATATGAAAGGGGCGTCATGATGGAAAGTTTAAAAGGCACTAAAACGGCTGAGAATTTACTGAAGGCATTTGCCGGAGAATCCCAGGCTCGCAACCGTTATACGTATTATGCTTCCGTTGCGGACAAGGAAGGTTACAAGCAAATTAAGAACATCTTTATAGAGACAGCCGACAATGAAAAAGAACATGGCAAACGTTTCTATAAATTTCTTTTGGAAGGCTTTGCAGGAGAACTGCCGGCTTTCATCGGAATCAACGCCGGTTATCCGGTAGCCCAGGGAAGCACCTTGGAAAATTTGCAAGCCGCTGCCGATGGTGAATATGAAGAATGGCATGATCTATATCCCGAGTTTGCCAAAATTGCCGAGGAGGAAGGCTTCCCCCAGGTTGCGGCTGCATTTAAAATGATCGCCCTGGCCGAGGTCCGCCATGATACCAGATTCAAGAAGCTGGCGGCCAATATCGAAAACGGTAAAGTGTTTAAAAAGGATGCCAAGACCCTGTGGAAATGCGGCAATTGCGGTTATGTTCACGAGGGAGAAGAAGCCCCCAAAATCTGTCCGGCCTGCATCCATCCGCAGGATTATTTCGAGATCTTTACCGAACCTTATTGATCTTTAGTAAAGAAGATGGCGCAAAAATCGAGCACCGTTTCCTTTATCACAAGGGGAAACAACCCGCGAAATGATTAAGCCCGTACCATTCGATGGTATGGGCTTAAATTATAGGATGAGGTTTTTGGCGTTTATCCGGCTAGCCTGGTTGAGGAAAACGTTGTTTTATTTCCCGGGAATGTGACTGCCGTCGCAGAAGGGAGGATTTTTAGTCTTGCCGCAGCGGCACAGCACAAAGCGGTCGCCTTCGCCGACGATTGCGCCGTCTGTATCAATGATTTGCACCGGGACTTCAACCAGCAGCGGGCCATCTCTGATTACCCTTATTTTGCCGGCTTTATCAAGGTCTGCTTTATAATCTTTTGCACCCGGCCCTTGGGCGAGTTTAGGATCAACCGCTGAGCCTTGCGGCAGGCTGTACTGCAAAGCACGGCTGGGACATTTGTCAATGGTTTTGATTATTACTTCCGGACTGCTGCCGGAAATATTCACCCAAGGACGTTTCTCCATATCAAACACGGAGGGCAACGTCTGCCAGCACTTGCCGGCATGGGAACAATCCTGGGGATACCAGTAAATGATAATGTCGTTGTTGCGGTATTCCTTTTCGATTTTTTGCGGTTTTATATCAGCAGGGGCAGGACTGGTTTCCACTTTGCTGAACAAATCTTTTCCGGCACCGCACAGGGGGCATACCCAGTCAGAAGGAAGATTCTCAAAGGCCGTCCCGGCGGGAATACCATGCTCCGGATCTCCAACTGCGGGATCATATATATAGCCACATACGGAACACTCATAAATCATCTGCCTGGCTTTCGTATCAGCCATACCAACACCTCCTTGAAAAATATCTTGCGT
Source organism: Syntrophomonadaceae bacterium (assembly GCA_012729495.1). Lineage (GTDB taxonomy): Bacteria > Bacillota > Syntrophomonadia > Syntrophomonadales > Syntrophomonadaceae > Syntrophomonas_B. The sequence goes on from JAAYCZ010000011.1 coordinate 10,717, forward strand.
TAGCATTTTAAATCATTGCAACAAATAAATGCGGGTAAAACGCTCAACCTTGCGAACGTTCGGGTAATTGGAATCGTTATTTACTCAATTATCTCGAGCTTGTATTCAGCCAGTTTTTCCTGGTCTTCCTTACTCAGCGCATATACCCGTTCCAGTTCCTGACGCTGGGTTTCACTACCGCACAACGCGGTGGACAGGTAGCGCAGCCCGTTATCATTAATGATGGTGACGATCATTTTCTTATCCGGATATTTTTCCGCTACCATGCGGGCAGCGGCCAGATTGCAACCGGAGGAAATGCCGCAGAAAATGCCTTCCGACCGGGCAATTTCCTGGGCCGTGGCAACGGACTCCTCGGAACTGACCAAAACGATGCCGTCAATATATTGCAGATCGAGAATTTCAGGGATAAGGCCATCCGCCACTCCCTGTACTTTATGTTTGCCGATCTTGCCGTAGGCCAGAATGGGTGATTCAGCCGGTTCAGAAATATAAATTTTTATGTCGGGATTCTTTTCTTTCAGATATTTGGCCGTACCGGTGACCGTTCCGCCGGTGCCCTGATTCATGATGAATACATCCAGTTTGCCTTGCGTCTGCTCCCAAATTTCCGGGCCGGTATGTTCGTAATGGGCCAGCAGATTATCCCCGCGCACAAACTGGCCGATTTCAAAGACCCTTTCTCCGTACCGGGCTTTAATGCGGTTAACTTCTTCAATGACCAGGTCAACATCCGTTTCTGCTCCGGGAGTCAATACCAGTTCCGCACCGTAAGAGCGAATGGTCTTTTTCCTTTCCTCGCTCATTCCTTCCGGCATGACGATAATCACCTGATAGCCTTTGGCCGCACCGACCATGGCGGCAGCGATACCGGTATTGCCGGTAGTGCCTTCCAGCAAGATCATGCCGGGCTTAAGCTCACCGCGCTGCTCAGCCCTTGCTACGATTTCATGAACGACCCGGTCTTTCAGGCTGCCGCTGGGATTGACGTATTCCAATTTGACACAGATATCTGCCCCCAGATCCTTGCCCCAGCGGCTTAAACGAATCATGGGGGTGTATCCAATTGCTTCCAATACCCCATTGGCGATGGTTTTGTTCCTGTTCCAATCCATTATTATTCCTCCCCAAGTTTGTATCAATATTATCGCGTGATTGATGGCTTGCGATTATAGTTGCCAGTCTTTCCCGAAATGCAGCGGACGTACGATACGGAAGGATTGCTGCACGGGCATGCGGTTAATAAAATCAGGTATCTGCCCAATTTCTTTTTGATATAATTCGATCAGGACGCGAAAATATTTTTCCCGCTGATCGGGATTGCGCAGGCTCAGGCCTTGTTCATCCAAAGCCTCAGCCAAACGTTGATTAAGTTCAATTTCATAATCTGTCAGCTTTTCCATATACTCTTTCCACTCCTGCAGAACTGATTCCTCCCACCAGCCAATTCCTGGACAGACAAAATGGCGGCAGATGGACTCCCGCCAAGTCTGCTCCAATAGACAGCCTCCATTTTTGCTGTGAAATTTGCAGCGATAGCTGTCGCCATCCGGAACATTATTTACGGTTACTGAATGATCCAGAATAGTCAGGTGATCAAAGGCAAAAATTCGGTCAATTATATCAGCTTGATGCAGATACAAATAGGCCAGGTCCGTTGGGTAAAACACCGGAGAGTAATGGCCGCAGCAACCTTTGTCATCCTGACGGGGGCATTCGGCACATAGATCCACTTCAATATAGGTGCGCAAACCCAGGTTATGAAAAATGAGGTTTATTTCTTTGTTCATTGCCATATCCTTCCCAGGATCAATCATGCAAGCAGATACATTACTATGCAATCTGATTTTACTTAATAAAATTATTTCAGCCTAGATAAAAGCTTATAGTATTTTATGCTTTGATTCAATCGTTAGGGGACTCGATTTGCAATTTCTTCTGTGAATCGCTATCATTAAATTTAGATTTTTGTTCCCCAATCCAACAGGATCGGGGATTTGATCGCTTTTTGAAAGCTGGCAGGGAGAAAAGCATGGCAGGTAAAAAATCACTGGGTATTCTGGGAGGAACTTTTGATCCCATTCATTACGGACATTTGCTGGCGGCTGAGTGGGCCGGCGAAGCTTTCGGGCTGGATGAACTGGTTTTTATCCCCGCTGCCCGTCCACCCCATAAGGATCCGGCCAGTGTCATTAATGGCCGCCATCGCTACCGGATGGTGGAACTGGCTATCCAGGATAACCCCGCTTTTTGTGTATCTTCCCTGGAACTAGAACGCAGCGGTTACTCCTATACGATTGATACCATCAGGCATTATCTGCAATCTGACCCGCAGCTTGATATTCGTTTTATTATGGGTGTGGATGCGCTGCAATTAATCTCTACCTGGAAAGATGTTGAACAGTTGCTTACACTGTGTAAATTTATTGTGGTAACTCGCGCAGGCTATCAATTGGACCGGTCTGACCCGGTGTTTGCGACCGTACCGGCCGAGCTTTGGGATCGAATCGAGATGCTTTCAATCCCGGGCCTGGAAATCTCTTCTTCAGAAATCCGCCGACGGACGGCAGCAGGCCGGTCGATTCGTTATCTATTGCCGCCGGCCGTAGCTGACTATATAGAAAAGCATCATTTATACAGGGATGAAACTAATGATTCATATGAATGAAAATGAGATTATCAAGATACTGGAACGCAGATTATCGGAGCACCGCTTCCGGCATAGTCTGGCCGTTGCCCAGGCGGCCAAGGAATTGGCGGAAATATTTGGTGAAGATCCCGACTTGGCATATAAAACCGGTCTTCTGCACGATTATGCCAAAGGTATTTCAGCTCCTGATTTAATTTTGATTGCCAGCCGGAACGCTTTGATTGAAGATGAGATTGAAAAAAAAGTGCCGGATCTGCTGCATGCACCGGTGGGAGCATATTTATTGCAGGCTGAACTCGGAGTTGAAGATCCGACGGTGTTGGAGGCTGTAAAGGTACACACCATGGGTTCGCTTACAATGTCCAAATTGGATAAAATTATTTTTTTGGCTGATATGATCGAGCCAGGCCGGGATTATCCGGGTCAGCAGCGCCTTGATTGTCTGGCCAGACGTGATCTTGACCAAGCCATGCTGTTTGGGCTGGATGCAACCATCCGCTATTGCCTGGATCAGGCCAGAATCCTGCATCCCCGGACCATAATGGTAAGAAATCATTTTCTGGCTATTCTTAAAAGCAAAGTGTCGCAGGAGTGAACATTACATCAAATAGATTGAGGAGGGCTGTTTTTGGAAAAAGAAGGGCGTTATGCACAGCTAATTGCTGAAGCTGCCAGGGAAGAAAATGCACTCGATATGGTCATTCTGAATGTCAGTGAATTAACCATCATCGCCGATTATTTTATTATTTGTCACGGCAGAAGCACAGTCCAGATCAGGAGTATTGCCGAAAATGTAGAAAAAGTCATGCAGGAAAAGGAAGGGTTGCTGCCTTTGCGACGGGATGGTCTGGAACAAGGTAAATGGGTCATCCTGGATTATGGCTCAATAATCGTACACATCTTCCGTCAGGAAGAAAGAGATTATTACCAATTGGAAAGACTATGGGGAGATGCACGGGAAATAACCGTTAATCAAGATATACAGATATAAAGAGGCTAATGCCAAAGTACGAAATTTATAATACAACCCAAATATAAATTCCAACTATAAATCATGAGCCCATATCATATGGTATGGGATCAGAGCATCAAAAAAGGCCAATAGCTGCGTTAATACGGGAAGCCCGTTCAATCACGGGCTTCCCGATTGCTTTGCTCTTGGCTTTTTTTGCTCGCCTTGGCAGTGTGTCAACTTTTTAGACACACTGATGCTCAGGATAATGCTCTTTTATGGTAGCCTTGGTGTCAGCTTCTTCAAGCCTGTAGTTAATTAAGGTAATTATTTTACTACGACATTAACCAGTTTTCCCGGTACCACAATCAGTTTTACAATCTGTTTGCCCTGGCAGAATTCCTGGATCCGCTCGCTGGCCAGGGCGATTTTTTCCAGCTCTTCTTTACTGCTGTCACTGGGGACCATGACCCGATCCCGAACCTTGCCCAGCACCTGCAGGACGATTTCCACTTCATCCTGAACCAGAGCGTTTTTATCCCATTTCGGCCAAGGCCGGGTATAAATACTGGTCTGATGGCCGCAATACTGCCACAATTCCTCGGTTATATGGGGGGAGAACGGACTTAAGAGCAACAGCATGGTATCAATAGCCTCTTTTAGAACCGGCAAATCCAGTTCTTCCTGATTGCGATAAGTGTTAATGCTGTTGCTGAGTTCCATGACGGCGCTGATAGCAGTATTAAAATTGAAGCGTTCTTCAATATCTTCCGTAACCTTCTTAATGGCGGCATGGGTACGGTATCTTAATTCACGTGTTGGCGGATCAAGTTCGGCGAAGGTTGCCGGCAGGTTGACATCTTTAATCGTTTCCGCACACTCGGTTACGATACGCCAGACCCGGTTGAGGAAGCGGTAAGATCCTTCCACGCCCTGGTCATTCCATTCCAGATCGCGTTCCGGAGGGGCGGCAAAGAGAATGAAAAGCCGGGCCGTGTCAGCTCCGTAAGTTTTAATGATTTCCTCCGGACTGACCACATTGCCCTTGGATTTTGACATTTTACTGCCGTTTTTCAGTACCATGCCCTGGGTTAACAGGTTGGTAAACGGTTCCTGCACCGACAGCATTTTTAGATCATATAGAAATTTGGTGAAGAAACGGGCATACATCAAGTGCAATATGGCATGCTCCACCCCACCGATATATTGATCCACCGCCATCCAGTAATCGGTTTTGTTTTTATCAAAGGGAAGTTCTGCATTATGGGGATCACAAAAGCGGGTAAAATACCACGATGAACAAACAAAAGTATCCATGGTATCGGTTTCCCGCCGGGCAGGTTTGCCGCAGTTGGGACAGGTGGTTTCATAAAAACTCTGTATATAGGTCAACGGGGACTCGCCGCTGGGTTTGAAGGCTACGTCTTCCGGCAGCAATACCGGCAGGTCTTTTTCCGGAACGGGAACGGAACCACATTCTTCACAATAAATAATGGGTATGGGCGCACCCCAGTAGCGCTGGCGGGAAATAAGCCAATCACGTAGGCGGAAGTTGATGGTAGCTTTGCCGATCCCCTGCGACTCCATATAAGCGGTGATCTTCTTCTTGCCGTCTTCAAAGTCAAGTCCGTTGTAGTCGCCGGAATTAACCATCTGACCGGAACCGGCATAGGCTTCAGACATCTGCTCGCCTTCAGCCGGGGAATCCTCGCTCTTAATCACCACCCGGACGGGAATATCGTATTTGCGGGCAAATTCAAAGTCCCGCTGGTCATGGGCGGGTACCGCCATGATCGCCCCAGTGCCGTAATCCATCAGTACGTAGTTGGCAATCCAAATCGGAATCTTTTCGTTATTCAGCGGATTGACCGCATAAGCGCCGGTGAAAACTCCTTCTTTCTCAGTGTCTGTAGAAGTACGGGTCACATCACTTATAAACTGCATCCGATGTACGAATTCCTTCACTGCAGCTTCCTGTTCGGTGCCGGCAGAAATAATATCCACCAGCGGATGTTCAGGCGAAAGCACCATGTAGGTGACACCAAATACGGTATCGGGACGAGTGGTAAAAACCGTCATTTTTTCCTCACATCCGTCAACCGTCAACTCGAATTCACAGCCTTCGCTGCGGCCGATCCAGTTGCGCTGCATGGTTTTCACTTTTTCCGGCCAGCCGGGCAGTAATTCCAGATCATCCAGCAGTCTTTGGGCATAATCAGTGATTTTAAAAAACCACTGACTGAGTTTTTTCTTTTCCACCGCCGCCTCACAGCGCTCACACGAACCCTCCACAACCTGCTCATTGGCCAGTACCGTCTGGCAGGAAGGGCACCAGTTGACCGCGGCATTTTTTTTGTAAGCCAGGCCGTGATTATACAGCTGCAGGAACATCCATTGGGTAAACTTGTAATAATCGGGTTTGCAGGTGGCCAGTTCACGGTCCCAATCATAGCTGATACCCATGGTTTTAAGCTGTATTTTCATATTTTCCATATTAGTCTCGGTCCATTTACTGGGAGGGGCGCCATGCTTGATAGCGGCGTTCTCGGCTGGCAGGCCAAAAGCATCCCAACCCATGGGATGAAGGATGTTATAGCCGTTCATCTTTTTAAAACGGGCCACAACATCTCCAATGGCATAATTGCGCACATGCCCCATGTGCAGATTGCCGGATGGGTAGGGAAACATCTCCAGGGCATAATATTTGGGCAAATCGGCGTTTTCGCTAGTCTTAAAAAGGTTATTTTCTTCCCAGTACTGCTGCCATTTCTCTTCAATCGAATCAAACCGATAATTTTTCTCCATCGTAACCTCCTTGCCGCGCAAAGCAACATAATTATATATATATACAAAAAACTCTCCTCCCCGAAAGGGACGAGAGTTACTTTCCCGTGGTACCACCCTAATTGACAAAATAAATATGGTGGAGCTAGTGGGACTCGAACCCACGGCCTCCTGAATGCCATTCAGGCGCGATCCCAACTTCGCCATAGCCCCACGAATTGTCCACTTGAACCGTTAACGGATGTCCCGTCGCAGGCTAAAATGATTCACCTGCAATCCTCCCCGGCGAGTTC
>JAAYCZ010000071.1 GCA_012729495.1 Syntrophomonadaceae bacterium
AGGATTTGCCCACCCCTACCGGGTATTCCTTGATGATATCACCGTTTTGAAAGACAGTCAGACGGTGTTTGATCAAATCTATTTCAATACTTACCTTTTTAGGATGTTCCTGACTGGTCAAACAGGGTTGGCTGCCTCCATCGTACATCAAATTTTCCCATACGGTTGGCGTAACTACACCGTCGGCCTGCAGATGATGGGCAGTCTGAAACATGATAACTGCTTCCGCCGTTTTTTCATCATATTGACCGCTGGGTGCTATTTCATAGCCTAGTTCCTGCAGCCGGGCCTGGATCATCCAAATCGCTTCGCCCTCCAGTCGGGGCTGCCCACAATACAAAACCGGAAAATCAGTTCTGTCGACGCATATGCTCTCTGCTTGTGATGATTTGGCATTCTGTTCAGCCTGGACGGCAGTGTTCAAGGATAAACAACACCCCAGCAGACCCAGACAAACAAAAAGAATATATCTACGTATCACAGATCTACCCCCTAAAAATGTTCTCTGTTAGTAGATATATTCCCCGAAAAACAAAAAAAGCATAGAAAGTTTTAAAATATTATTGCTCCGTCTGCAAATTATTGATCTTCAACACATAAGACCGAGCCGTAGGTGTGGCTGCACAACCCCCCCGGGCAGTTTCCCGCAGATCCGGCGACATCATCCTTCCTACCCGGGACATCGCCTCCACTACCTCATCAAAAGGAATAAAGCTGGTTATCCCGGCCAGCGCCATGTCCGCACAGAGCATGGCATGCGCTGCACCAATGGCATTGCGTTTTGAACAAGGGACCTCCACCAAACCGGCTACCGGATCACATACCAACCCCAGCAGACCTTTTAACGCCATGGCAGCAGCATCCACAGACATTTCTGCCGTTCCGCCCGCCAAATATACAACTGCAGCAGCAGCCATGGCAGCCGCCGAACCGCATTCCGCCTGACATCCTCCTTCAGCCCCTGAAAGCGTAGCCTGACTGGCAATAATCTTGCCGATCGCCGCCCCAACCAGTAAAGCCTTAACCGCCATTTCTTCCGCCATATCCCTGTCTTCAACAAAAGCGGCAATAACCCCGGGTAGCGTCCCGCTTGCTCCCCCGGTTGGCGCGGCAATGATCTTGCCCATGGAAGCATTTACCTCGGTGACAGCCAGCGCATAGCTGGCCGCCTTGATCACTGTCTGACCACTGAGGCAGCCCTTTTGCATATACTGCTGTAATTTATAGGCATTACCGCCAATCAATCCGCCCAAAGATTTGATATCAGACGCCAATCCATTTTTTATACTCTCCTGCATTACTTGGTAATGCTCTTCCATCCTGCTCCAGATGTATTCCCTGGACTGGCCGGATGCTTCCATTTCAGAGCGAATGGTGATTTCATCAATACCGGCTTTTTCCTTCTCACAAATGGCCAGCAATTCCTGGGCTGTTGAAAACTGATACATGCCAATCCTCCGCTTTCTTATACTTCCACGTCAATAAATATGACCCTGTCTATTCCATTTATAGCTTCCAGTTGGATCAAGACCTCCTGATCCACTTGCTGGTCAGTCTCGATTACCATCGAGGCTTCTCCCGCACGATACTGCCGGAATACTTTCAAGAAAGCGATATTGATACCATATAGTGATAAAATCGCACTGACCCTCGCCACCACCCCCGGTTCATCATGGTGTCGGGTAATGATGGTCGGATATTCACCGCTGAATTCCAGCATCATGCCGTCTATCTCACTGATCAGGATTTTACCGCCGCCAATCGATGAACCGATGATACTGCAGATCGTTTCACCATCATGCAATATGATTTTTACACTGTTGGGATGTTGTTCCCCCAGATCAATCTCAGCAAATGAAAACATCAAGCCCTGCTGTTCAGCCAGAGCAAAGGAATCCCTGATCCTTTCATCACTGGCCTTGAAGCCCAGTACACCGCCCAGCAGCGCCTTTTCAGTGCCATGACCTTTGCCGGTACGGGCAAAAGAACCGTGCAAAAGGAACTCCACTTTTTGAAATTCATGCCCACATATGCGGCGCGCCATATTTCCCAGTCGTGCTGCTCCGGCTGTATGTGAACTGGAAGGTCCTATCATGACCGGCCCGATCACATCAAACAAACTCACCGCCATGCACAGACCCTCCCCAATAAATTCGTTTTTTGTATCTTGAAATAACTCTCAATAAATTTGATCAAGCTAATCAGATCTTTTTTGTCCATATTTTTCAAAGTGTACGAAATCCTCCAACTGCTTGCGGGCAGGTGCTTTTCCTTGCTTGGCCGGATAGCCGACCGGAATTATCTCCACCGAACAAACATCTTCAGGCAGGCCCAGCCATTGATCAATCTCCTTGTGTTTTA
>JAAYCZ010000072.1 GCA_012729495.1 Syntrophomonadaceae bacterium
AGGATTTGCCCACCCCTACCGGGTATTCCTTGATGATATCACCGTTTTGAAAGACAGTCAGACGGTGTTTGATCAAATCTATTTCAATACTTACCTTTTTAGGATGTTCCTGACTGGTCAAACAGGGCTCGCTGCCCCCATCGTACATCAAATTCTCCCATACGGTTTGCGTGACCACACCGTCGGCATGAAGACGATGAGCAATCTGAAACATGATGACTACTTCCGCCGTTTTTTCATCATATTGACCGCTGGGTACTATTTCATAGCCTAGTTCCTGCAGCCGGGCCTGGATCATCCAAATCGCTTCGCCCTCCAGTCGGGGCTGCCCACAATACAAGACCGGGAAATCAGTTCTGTCGACGCGTATGCTCTCTGCTTGTGATGATTTGACATTCTGTTCAGCCTGAACGACAGTGGTCATGGATAAACAACACCCCAGCAGACCCAGGCAAATAAAAAGAATATATCTACGTATCACAGATCTACCCCCTAAAAATGTTCTCTGTTAGTAGATATATTCCCCCAAAGACAAAAAAAGCATATGAATTTTTTGAAATTTTATTGATCCGTTTTCAGGTTATTCAGCTTCAGTACATAAGATTGGGCGGTTGCCGTTGCTGCACATCCTCCCCGGGCAGTTTCCCGCAGATCCGGCGACATCATCCTTCCTACCCTGGACATCGCCTCCACCACCTCATCAAAAGGAATAAAGCTGGTGATTCCTGCCAGGGCCATATCCGCACAGATCATAGCATGGGCAGCGCCAATGGCATTGCGTTTTGAGCAGGGTACCTCCACCAAACCGGCCACCGGATCACAGACCAGGCCCAACAGACCTTTCAAAGCCATAGCGGCAGCGTTTACTGACATTTCCGCAGTACCACCGGCCAAATACACAACGGCAGCAGCAGCCATGGCGGCAGCTGAACCGCATTCGGCCTGACATCCCCCTTCCGCCCCTGAAAGCGTAGCCTGACTGGCGATTATCTTGCCGATCGCGCCCCCCACCAGCAACGCTTTTATTGCCATTTCGAAAGGAATATTTCTATCCTCCGCAAAAGCTGCAATAACCCCGGGAAGGGTTCCGCTTGCTCCCCCGGTAGGAGCAGCAATGATCTTGCCCATGGAAGCGTTTACTTCAGTAACTGCCAGCGCATAACTGGCTGCCTTGGTTACAGTCTGACCGCTGACGCAATTTTTTTGCGTATGCTGCTGTAATTTATAGGCGTTGCCGCCAATCAACCCGCCCAGCGATCTGATATCTGAGGCCAATCCTTTTTTTATACTTTCCAGCATGACCTTATATTGCTCTTCCATCTTTGACCAGATATAATCCCTTTCCCGGCCTGATGCCTCCATTTCAGCGCGGACGGTGATTTCATCTATACCTATTGCTTCCCTGGTACAAATTGCCAGCAATTCCTGCGCAGTTGCAAATTGATACATGCAATTCCTCCGTTTTCTTACTCATCCATGTCAACAAAAATAATTCTGGTTATCTCTTCCAGCGCTTTCAGGCGAGCTAACATCTCTTGCTCCACTTGCTGGTCGGTTTCAATTACCATTGAAGCTTCTCCGGACCGGTACTGCCGGAATACTTTCAGGAAAGCTATATTAATCCCATATTGCGATAAGATAGCACTGACTCGCGCTACCACCCCCGGTTCATCATGGTGCCGGGTGATGATGGTAGGATATTCGCCGCTGAATTCAATGGCCATGCCGTCGATCTCGCTAATCAGTATTTTCCCGCCGCCAATTGATGAACCGATGATACTGCAAGTTGATTTACTGCCATACAATACGATTTTCACACTGTTGGGATGATAGTCCCCCAGGTCGGTTTTCGCAAATGAAAATGCAATCCCCATCTGTTTGGCCAGAGCAAAAGAATCCTTGATTCTTTCATCACTTGCCTTTAACCCCAGCACGCCACCCAGCAGAGCCTTTTCAGTACCATGGCCTTTGCCGGTATGGGCAAAAGATCCATGCAAAAAAAACTCCACTCGTTGAAAATCCTTCCCGCAAATGCGGCGCGCCATATTGCCGAGACGGGCTGCACCGGCCGTATGCGAACTGGAAGGTCCTATCATGATCGGCCCAATAACATCGAAAAGACTTACCGCCATGCGCACTCCTCCCAACAAATTATGGTCTTGGTTTTAATCATCCTGACAAAACCTTCTTCTCCATCTGGATAAACAAGCGGCAGGGTCATATAAACCCTGCCGCTTATTGATCAGTTCTTTTTTTGACCAAATTTTTCATAGTACACGAAATCCTCCAACTGCTTGCGGGCAGGTGCTTTTCCTTGCTTGGCCGGATAGCCGACCGGAATTATCTCCACCGAACAAACATCTTCAGGCAGGCCCAGCCATTGATCAATCTCCTTGTGTTTTA
>JAAYCZ010000073.1 GCA_012729495.1 Syntrophomonadaceae bacterium
TAAAATTTGCGGTATCATATATTTTAGAAGCTTATTGAAACTGCAGCAAACTTGTTTATCAGCATAATCGTGCGGGCGCTTGTCATATTATTTTAGTACACTGCGAGGAGGAGAAAGAAATGTCAGAGCTCAGAAAAGATCTGGTCAAAAACAACTGGGTATCGGTGGCCGAACATCGCGCGCTTAAACCCAACGATTTTCCGATTGCCAAAAAGGCGCTGGAATCATCTGTCATCGGCGGCTTTTGTCCTTTCTGCGAGGGGAACGAACAGTTTACCCCGCCGGAAATAGCATCATACCGTGAGAATTCCGAGCCTGATACGAAGGGCTGGCTGGTCAGGGCAATTCCCAACAAATTTTCCGCTTTCGAACTGGATGGTCAGCTGGAAGAAAACCGTCACGGAATCTTCTGCAACTATAACGGTCTGGGCAAACATGAAGTAATTATTGAAACTCCCGAACATAACATTGATTTTCACCAGTTATCAGCAGAGCGCATGGAAATGATATTAAAAATCTTGCGTGATCGTTATAATGACCTGGCCGCTGACGAGCGCATAAAATATATTCAGATATATAAAAACCGCGGTATTTTTGCCGGTGCCTCCCTGGAACACAGTCACAGTCAAATTGTGGCGCTGCCTTTAGTGCCGGCGGAAAATCAGGGAGTAATTGACTATTACAATGCCAATCAGCGCTGCCTGCTGTGTGATATTCTGGCGCAGGAACGCAGCGATGAACGTCTGGTAGCAGAAAGTGCAGAGTTTATCCTGCTCTGCCCGTATGCTCCGCGTTTTCCTTATGAGACCTGGATCATTCCCAAAAAGCACAGCGAGCATTTCGGCAGTATTACCGCAGCAGAAATGCAGGATCTGGCCAAAATTATTAAGAAGTTCAGCAATGTAATGGTTGAAAGCTTGGGGGATCCTTCGTATAATCTGGTCATTAACACTGCGCCGGTAAATGTTGCCTATCAGCCGGGTTATCATTGGTATATTGAGGTCACCCCCCGTCTGCTGGTCAATGCCGCGGTGGAAATTGCCAGTGGTATCTATATCAATCCGGTTGCCCCTGAGCTGGCTGCTGCCATGCTGCGGGAAGCGATGGCATCCAAACAATAATAATTAATTTTTGAGGTAAATTTATGACCAATAAACTATATCCCCGGATGTATGTAGACAATCTCCTGGATGTCCCACTGGAAGAGCTGGCTGCTGCTGGCTTGCGCGCTTTTATATTTGACCTGGACAATACCATCACCGAATGGAACAGTCAGGAATTGCGTACCGAGGTGGAAGAGTGGTTCAAATTGCTCAGGGAGCAGGGATTTAAAGCCTGCATTTTATCCAACAACGGTGCCCGAAGAATCTTAAAGATCTCCCAACGTCTAGGGATACCGTTCATTCACCGGGCGCGCAAACCGATGCGCGCATCATTTCTGCAAGCCGTGGCCCTTATGGGGGTAACCCCCTCTGAAACTGCCGTAATCGGGGATCAGATCTTCACCGACGTGCTAGGCGGCAATCGCGCCGGATTATA
>JAAYCZ010000074.1 GCA_012729495.1 Syntrophomonadaceae bacterium
AGTTGTGTGTTCAATTGATTTTTCATGAATTGCTCCTCGGATTATGACGGCAGAGATAGCATTTAAGCTTAATTGCTGCCTCAGTGGGCTAATGGGGACGGCCTCCTTATCTCCGCTTTATCGGCTAGTTGTTTTCTTATGCAGCTTCCCTAGCTTGTCCCTGCAACGTTTCAGTAATCTTTTTCATTGATTCTGCGATTGATTCATGAGCTCTCATTCCTTTCCAGAAAGCTAACACCATGAATACCATGGCAGCTATAAATCCGAGCATAAAAATTACATAAAATACTATTAAAACTATTTCAAATCCTGATGACATTACCCCCACCTCCTGCCTTTCATTATTTTTAAACATGTGAACCTTTATATTTAATGGCTTTAATCTTCTTTGTTTCCCTTATTATACCATGACAGGAGAAGGCGATTTACCCATTTATCACCATATGATAGAATAAAGGCCGGGGTGATAAAAATGATCTTCGCAGAGGATACGCCCAATCATACCGGCGTTGCTATTTACGGCGACCACCTGGATTTCCAGAATCTTTATGAGGCATTGCACACGGTTGTGGGTGAGGAAGAGGAATTTTACACCCACCATATGGCACGTCTGAGAGTCTTGGGCGTATGCTATGATATCCGTCACGCCATGATGGGTGACCGCGAAATCGAATTTGTCGACGGCGGCATGGATGCAGAAAAGAGACGCCGTATGATGGTATTGGCTCCCGATAAAAATGTTTATTTAAAAATCTATGTACTGTGGCCGGAAATCCTATTTGTAGTCATAGTACTCAATGATTTCATTCGCTTATATGCCAAAAAGAAAGCCAAACAAAAATACGATATAATGACGGACAGACACATTATATGGGACGAGTCCATATCCATGGTGAGGGTTTTGCAAGCCGCCCTGGCAAAATGCATCCGGGAAACCGTATCGGAAACTTCCTACAATAGAATGATGGGTATGATGAACAGCAGCTATAACTGGTTTAATGGCTACGCCACCCAATACCTGGATATTTTAAACTGCAGATTTATCGATATGAAACCCGAAAAGAAGCTGAAGAATATCCCAATCATGGCCAAAAGAATCACCGAATGCGGAGAAGAGTACCAGATAGTAAAGGCTCACGTTGCAGCCGCTGCCAAACAATATAATACCTACGAAGATAACATTTCAGCTGCGGTGGAATATCCGGATGATTTTGATTGGTAAAGGCAATATAGCGGTGTATAGCTTCGGCTTACACTTAAGGGGACTGGATGCGTCTGGTCCTCTTTTAATTTTGTCCAAAAATACAATTCCACCTATGCAAAGTAAGCGCTTTTCTGTACAGTGCTGATGCCAGTGCTGCTGTCTACAGTATCGTAGAGACTGCAAAAGCAAACAACCTGAACATATATACCTATTTGAATTATCTTCTCCTGTATATGCCGGATACGGATTACCGGAGATACTGTTAGAGCCAATCCATAATGTCCAGCAATAGACGGTGTAAGTTGACCAGAAATTGACGGAGTAGCTGGCCAAGGAACACCGTCTTTTTGTTGCTTAAGTCAACTCACCCTGAATAACCAGCTTGACCATATGATCATCAATAATCCTTTTCCCATTCTGAGCGCCATATAAAAGGCAATGAGTACA
>JAAYCZ010000075.1 GCA_012729495.1 Syntrophomonadaceae bacterium
ACCACCTGCTTAATCTGCCCATCTTCCTCCAGGCAGCAATTAATTACCCGGGTTTTGATATTATAAAGCTGGCCCAGGTTCTCTTCCGTCAGCACTTCCGATGGTCTCCCCGCCGCCATAATGCGCTGGTTTTTCAGCAAGGCAACGCGGGTCAAAATACCTTTGTTTTCGAAATAATAACAATGATTGGGGATGTGGGTAGCCATCAGCACCGACAAACCGGTTTTTTTTATTAATTCAACGATGGTTTCCAGGATGATCAGTTCGTGTTTAAAATCCAGATGGGCGGTAGGCTCATCCATTACAATTAAAGGACTGTTTTGAGCCAAGGCCCGGGCTACCATTACCAATTGCCCCTCCCCACCGCTTAGCTGGGTATAGGGGCGATTTTTCAAATGAGACATTCCCACCATTTCCAGGGCTTTCTCAGCAATTGCCACATCTTCTGCCCCAGGCCGATCTAACGGGCCCAGAAACGAAGCTCTTCCCATCAGTACAATGTCGCGCACCAGATAGGGAAAAGTCTTCTCATGATTCTGGGGCACATAGGCCAGGAAGCGTGCAATCTGGCGGGCAGACATAGCAGATAGATCATTACTGTTTAAAAATATCTGTCCCTCGCAAGGCTTCAGCCACCCCAAAATACAGTCCAGAAGAGTTGTCTTTCCGCAGCCGTTCGGCCCCAGCAAACAGACAACTTCTCCGGGATTTATGCATAAACTGACTTTATCCAGGATTAAAGACCCAGGATAACGAAAACTGATATCCTGTACTTCCAGTAAGGATTTCATGGTCACCACCCGCCCCCTTTGGTTTTCTTCAGCAAATAGACGAAGAATGGTCCTCCTACCAAAGCCGTAAGTATACCCAGGGGGATTTCAGCTCCGGTTAATATACGGCCCAAGTCATCGACAATGATTAAAAACGAGGCCCCTAAAGAGAAGCTGACCGGAATCAATATTTTATTGTCATTACCTACCAGCATCCGTCCGATGTGGGGAATGACCAATCCCACCCAACCTATGATTCCGCTGACACATACTGCCCCGGCGGTGGCCAGGGTAGCACAGGCAATTACCAGACCTTTGTTTATCGTAGTATTTATTCCCAAGCTGTGTGCTTCCCGATCGCCCATAGATAATATATTAATGCGCCACCGCACTGCTATTAAGCCGAGTGTACCTATCAGCATCGGGATTCCGGCAATGAGAATATCACGGTAGCGGGCTGAAGCCAGACTTCCCATCAGCCAGAATACGATGGCGGGCAGTTCATTTAAAGGATCAGCCAAGTATTTAAGCAGCGATATTAAAGCAGAAAATACCGAGGATACGATAACTCCGCCCAATACCAGCATAATAGTAGGGGTAGTATTATACACTTTACCGATCAAATAGCTTAATACCACGGCCAAAACACCGAAAGCAAAGGCAAACGTATAAGTAGCTGCCACTTGATTAAAGAGAATTATCGCCAGAGCAGCTCCAAAACCGGCTCCGGAGCTAACTCCCAGAATCCCGGAACTAACCAGGGGATTGCGAAACAAGCCTTGAAAAGCTGCTCCACTGATGGCCAAACAGCCACCTACCAATGCCCCCAGAATTATTCGAGGCATGCGTATATCCCAAACGACAGTTTGATAAAAATCGGCCACCTGACAAGGCTGCATAGTTATCCGGCACCACAGCACATGCAGGGCAGTATTTATATCAACGGGATAGCGTCCTACCAAAAGTGACAGCAGCATAATCAGCAGCGGCACCAGAATAAAGAGTAAAAACAACCACGCTTTTTTTGTAATTCTCACCTTATTTGCTCCAATACGTTATTTCGATGCGATCTGCTTTCATTTATTGTCAATAGTCTATCGAGCTATTTTTTGTTTTTCCGGTGGTAAGCCATCCCCATTATTATTAAAGCCACCGCAATAGCGATTGTTATAAACGGGCCCTTTTGGCTTTTTCCGTCGGATTTATTCGCCTTTTCCGCTAGCTGATCCGGAGCCGGGCCATTATTATCAGTTTCCATTGTTTGTGCCGGGTTGTTAGCTTGGTTGACATCATCCTTTTCCGGGCCAGACGCCGGCAGCGCTGCAGTTAAGTCCGAAGCAGACGGCTCAGTTTGGGGAAGCGTTACTGCATCAGGGCTCTGTTGATTCGATTCTATACCACCATTAGCTGCTACACCGGCAGTGGTAAAGCTTATTGTTGTTTTTTCCCCTAACGTAACACCACTTTTGGACTCCAGTTGGGGAGCAATTTCTAATTGATAGGCAGCACCAGACTGGAGCGGTTGCCGGGGTTTAATAATGATATCTCTTCTTTTGTCAAACTCAATTTGATCGTCTGCCATAATTACTTCCACTGGTATTGAGTCCTGTCCCCGCCACAAGGAAAAACATTTTTGGTTGTTTTCCCTGACTGTCATATAAACCACATTTTTACTGAAAGTCACTGTGATTGCATCTAAATTATTAACCCCAGTGGCTCCATTTGCAGGTATGGAGGTTACTACAGCCAGAGGCTGGCCTTTGCCTCCTCCTGAACCATCTCCTGCCCAAAGCGGAACCAAACTCAAGTTAATAAAAACTACAATCAATAAAAATAGATATATCAGCCGTTTTGTCCCGCTCATCATTACCCTCTCCTTTAAAAGACTTACATTTGAATGTAAAAAAGACAGTTACGGATTAGTAACTGTCTTTAAGTAAAAACAAACACACAAAAAGTGTCAGAATCAGTTTTCTTTCCGCATTGGGAGGCATACCAGTTTCCCGCTATACCCTATCGGTTTCAAAACCATTGCTTAAGCTTTAGGTTAAAAAACTCGAAAACTATTATTTAATTGTTATAAATATTTAACTTCGACAAATAAAATTAAATACCTTCCTGAAGTGATTTATATTGCCGTAAATTATAGAAGATAATCTTGTTATTATATGATTTGTTAAAACCTTGGCATTTCCTACTCTACTAACTCGAAATCAATTTTAGCAGCGTCAACATCGACACTGACCAATTGTACCCTCACCTGATCGCCGATCGCGTATTTCCTGCTGTTGTGGGTACCGGTCAGGGTATAATCGCGGTCATTAAAAATGTAATAATCGTCGGCAATGGTGGAGATATGTACCAAACCTTCGACGGTATTGGGCAGTTCCACAAAAAATCCGAAAGACAGTACCGAGGATATGCGAGCATCGAATTCATCGCCGACAAATTGCTGCATGTATTGGGCTTTTTTGATATCGACCAGTTCTCTCTCCGCTTCTTCGGCCTTGGCTTCCTGCAGGGTGGACTGCTCCCCGTATTTACCCATGCGTGCTTCCAATGCGGATTTCTTTTTGCTGTTCATCTTGCCTTCCAGCACGAGGGACAGTACCCGATGCACGATCAGATCGGGATAGCGGCGGATGGGACTGGTAAAATGACAATAATACTTAGCTGCCAGGCCAAAATGTCCCAATTCCTGGGGCAAATAGCGGGCGTGCTTCATGGAACGCAGCACCAGCAATGAAATTACATTTTCCTGCGGTGAACCTTTAATATCCTTTAATATTTTCTGAAACACAAAAGGTTCCGCCTTGTTTTCCGCGATTTTATAACCGAAAACACCCAACACTTTGTTAAGCTTGGTCAGAGATTCTCCTTCCGGTTTTTCATGTACCCGGTAGAGAATGGGGAGTTCCTGCCAAAACATATACTCGGCTACGGTTTCATTGGCCTTGATCATAAAGTCTTCAATCAGCATTTCTCCCTCACCACGTTCAAAACGCTTGATTTCAATCGGGAAACTATTTTCATCAACGATCACTTTGCTTTCCGGAAAATCAAAATCCAAAGCTCCGCGGTTATTGCGCTCCTGGCGGATGATATCGGCCAGCTCTTTCATCAGCAGAAAATCATTGACGAGATTATCATAGCGTTCTTTCATCTCCGGGTCGTCAGCAGTAATGATCTGGTTGAACGCGGTATAAGTCATGCGTTCATTTATATGGATAACAGATTTGAAGATATCATGTTTAAAAACCTTGCCTTTTTTATCGATATCCATCATACAGGTTATTGCCAGTCGATCCTGCCCGGCGGTCAGGCTGCAGATGCCGTTGGAAAGCTCAGCCGGCAGCATGGGTAACACTTTGTCAATCAGATATACCGAAGTGCCGCGGGCGAAGGCTTCCTTGTCCAGTTTGCTGTCCTCCCGGACGTAGTGGGAAACATCCGCAATATGAACTCCCAAACGATATCCGCCGGCAATCTTTTCAATTGAAACCGCATCATCCAAATCTTTAGCGTCTTCTCCGTCGATGGTAACCATACGTAAACTGCGCAGATCTCGCCGCCTGGCGATTTCCTCTGCGCTGACCGGCAGCGCCACGGTGCGGGCTTCTTCTACTACTGTCGAGGGAAAATGCTCCCGCAGTCCGTGTTTTTTAATTACAATCTGCATTTCCACCCCCGGCTGCCCCTGACGGCCAAAAACTTCAGTAATGGTTCCTTCCGGATATTTGTTTTTATCCGGCCAACTATTTATCCTGACCAGAACCTTGTCGCCATTTTTAAGCTTTAATTTATTGCTGGGCCTGACATTTATGGGATAGATCTGGCGGGGATCATCAGGAATAACCTGCATGGCGTGTTTGCCTCTTTCAAACGTTCCCACCAGTTCCTGATTGGCTCTGGCAATGGCTCTGATCACTTCGCCCTCCGGGCGCTGATCAGCACTGGCCCGTTCACGAATACGCACCAACACGCGATCTTCATGCATAGCCCCATTCAAATTGCGGCCATAAATAAATATTTCCGGCACCCCGATCTGATCGGGCAGCAAAATCCCGTAACCGCGCTGACTGAGTTTGATAATGCCCCGGTAGATATTCATCATTTCCGGAAGACCGTATTTGTCCCTCCGGGTACGAATAATCTCGCCTTCTTTCTCCAGTTTACCGATCATCTCACTGAAGCGGCCTTCATCTTCGTCTGTCAATTGTAAAGCCTCGCGCAGATCATGGTACGACATCGGCCGATAGCTCTCCTGGCGCATATATTCAATTATATTTTCCCTGTTTATCATCTTTTCCACCTTTTATACTTTCATTTTAACGATAGGAAACATCCTTGTTATACCTTAAATGTTTCCTGTCATCCCACCTTTTAAACTCAAAGTCCTATTTGCGCAGAAATTTTTTGCATGCTCTGCAGCGCTATTTCCAGGTATTGATCAAGCTCCAGACCTAATTCTGTACAGCTCTTCATCTGCTCACGATTGGCTCCCCGGGCAAAAGCTGTTTCCTTGAAACGCTTTTTTAGGGACTTTAGCTGTACCTCGGCCAGGCTTTTGTCAGGTCTGACCAGCGCCGCTGCCGTGATAAAACCACTGACCGGATCAGCGGCCCAGAGGGTTTTGTCCAGTAATGATATTCTTTCCAGTCCGTGTATGTCATTATGCACTTTTATGGCATGGACGATCTCGGGATCAATCCCGATTTCAGTCAGAATCTTAGCCCCCAAAAGAGAATGTTGATGGGGATCATTCACAGTCACATCATAGTCAATATCGTGTAACAGTCCGGCCAGGCCGAACTTTTCAACATCCTCATTTAAATATTCGGCCAACCCTCTCATGATCGCCTCTACTGCCAGACAATGGTTGATCAGATTGTCCGTTTTTACATGCTGTTTGAGCAGTTCAAATGCTTCCTCGCGATTCATCTAAATTCCTCCATCTTATATTAAAATTATTATGTCTTGCAGGATAACTGCCTGCGTAAAATCTTTACGGATTTTATATAATTCAGAATCTGAACGAAGAGTGCCTTAATTCCTGCTTCGTCCGCCCCGCGCTTCCATAAAATTTGCTATCTCCCGTGCTATCAGCTCTGCTTGGGCTCCAATAGTCACCACATGCCGGGATTGTTGGAGCATCATTAGTTGGGTGCCTTCTCCCCGGGTCTTTTCATATAAGAAATCAGCACTGCGGGGATGAACCGATTCATCTTGCAG
>JAAYCZ010000076.1 GCA_012729495.1 Syntrophomonadaceae bacterium
AAAGATTATATGAAGATCCGGGTGATGCCTGAAAAATTAAAACAGGCCGCAGCGGCAAGGCTGCGGCCTGTTTCAGCTTCGTTGGTATTTATTGATATAATGATTCTATGTCCTCAGCAAAATTTGCCATGATGACCCGCTGTTTGGCTTTGGAAGTGGGAGTCAGTTCATCATACTTTTGCAGGAATTTGCGATGAGGTATCCTGAACTTCTTAATCTGTTCAAAGTCGGCCAGTTCCGCGTTGGCCTGGTTGACAGTTTCGGCTATAATCTGCCTGACAAATTCAGCCTCATACAGTTCCGGTCCTACTTCAACGCAGGTATTCAAACCATTGACCAGCTCATATTTTAATTTCTCTTTGTCATAAGCAATCCCTTTGGCGTCTGCGATTCTCATCATTTCATCCCAGTTGGGAGATATCAGGGCAGCGATATACTTTTTGCCATCACCGATAATCAGCGCCTGATCAATTAGAATATTGCGCATCAGCAAGGCTTCTGATTTGGCCGGAGCAACATTTTTGCCGGTATCCATAACAATGATGGCTTTCTTCCGATCCACTACATGGAAGATGCCATTTTCATCAAATTCAACAATATCACCGGTTCTGAAGAATCCGTCCTCAGTGAAGCTGGCCTGATTGGATTCCGGATCTTTATAATATTCCTTGATGATCCCTTTTCCCTTAATGAGCAATTCGCCGTCATCATCCTGGCACCATTCTATTCCTGGAGCAATCGGGGCATTCCAGCTTACCTTTACGCAGGTGCCACGCCCTACTCCGACACCGCAGAGTGTTTCAGTCAAGCCGTAACCATTGGCTACGAAGAAGCCCATTCCCAGGAAAGGTTTGTGTAATTCCGGCAGCAGGGCGGCTCCGCCGGAAGCAAAGCAACGCAGGCTTCCGCCCATAGCTGCATTTACTTTGTCAAAAACGGCAGCCTTGGCTTTGATATATTCCTCACGAATGTCACCGGTTAAATCGTCAATGAAATTGATGCTCATATCAATAGTGCCGTTTTCGCCGATACGTGCATCAACCGCCCGACAGGCAACATCAATGGCCCAGTCCCATGCCTTGGCGCCTTCCGGTGTAGCTCCAAACACCTGGCGCAGACCTTTCAGGATCCGATCCATCATTCGAGGCACCATTACCATAAAGGTCGGCTTGATCTCCTGCATATCCTGAATGACATAAGCCGGACCGCGGCCCCAGGCCAGACATGCACCCACGGCCATAATACAGAACATTCCGTAAGTACGCTCCATAATATGGGCCATGGGCATTACGGATAAATAGACATCTTCGGTAACAACGCCGATCTCGCCCATCATCTGATTACGCAGGCAGCGCCAGATCCCATCGGTTACTTCTCCATGGGTCAGACGGGCAGCTTTCAGCTTGCCGGTGGTTCCGGATGTATATACCGTGGTGGCACCATCTTCCGGTGTAATAGTGGCTGTGCGTTCTTCTACAACCACAGGCTGTTGTTCCAACAACTGCCGCCCCGAAGCCATTATTTCATCAAGGGTAAACAGATCGTGTCCATTACCTGCTTCCAGCCCCTGCAAACAAATAATTCCTTTCAAGGTGGGAAGTTCTGTACGGAAGGAGTTAATTATATCGACCAGGGCTTTATTGCCGGCGAAAAAATAGTTGACTTGGGAATGATTAACGATAAAACTAACATCGTCCTTGCCTAGACTGGGAAAAATGGTGGTTGTACATCCACCGGCCAGTTCTATACCCATATCCGCCCAGCCCCATTCGGCACAATTGGGGGACATGATGACCAGATTATCACCTTTTTTGACACCTAGACTAATTAATCCGGCCGCTATTTCTTCGGCGACAGCAGCAAATTCTTTGTAAGTAAGTGTTTTCCACTGATTATCCCCCCAATAAATATGAGCAGGGCGATCACCATGGTGTTTGACCGGATAAAAAAACATCTGGGGTACGGTATGGACATAATCATTCCATAAATCCAACCATTGGATTCTGATATCAGTATCCGGAATTGTTTTAAGTGCCATTCACAATTTCCTCCTCTAAATCCTTTTAGTTATTCGACCAGGATCAGTTGAACACTGGTCTTTGGTCATTTGAAAACGAATTTTGCCAAATTTATTAGGAAATAATCAAAGCAGCTTTCTATAGCACCTCCCAGATATTAATATTAATAATATTTATGCTAATATTATAATATTATTTTCAAATTATTTCGACTTGTAAAAATAATTTGAATACGAAAGGGATTAATTTTTGATTTACAGAATATATATAGCCTGAGTTTTTCGAAGTTTGATCAATTCGTTTACCCCAGCATGGCTAAACAAAATGTTTTCAAGCCCAATATTTGCAAGGAGGAATGTTTGTGACTAGAGAACTGACTTATGCCGACAAACCCTGGCTAAAAAACTACGCACCTTCGGTACCGGGATACCTGAAGTACAAGGAAATCTGTCTCCCGGAAATGCTGGAAGCAACCGTACGCGATTATCCTGACAATACTGCTCTGATCTGTCAGGACTACATGATGACCTACCGGGAATTAAAGGATCAGGTCGATCGTCTGGCTGCCTGTCTAGCCGATATGGGTATCCGAAAAAATGACAAGGTGGCGGTTTTGCTGCCCAACTGCATCTCCATTGTCGTTGCCTATTACGCGATTCTTAAAGCAGGTGGCGTAGCGGTCATGAACAATCCCGTCTATGCTGACCGCGAACTCGAATACCAGTTCATAGATTCAGAGTCCAAACTGTTGATTTGTCTTGATGTACTGGTCGGCCGTATGCTCAACATAAAACCCCGTACCGCTATTAGAAAAATTATATGGACTTCCGTCAATGATTATGCCTTGCCCGACACACCCGCTAACGAATATATTGTTCCGGATGATCCGAACATTTACCATTTCAAATATATGATCGATAAATATGATCCTGTTCCTCCAGCGGTTCAAATAGACTGGGAGGATACGGCAGTCCTGCAGTATACAGGAGGAACCACTGGCCTGGCAAAGGCTGCAGTATTAACCCAACACAATCTAAGCACCATGCTGCAGCGCTATGAAGCATGGTTTCACGACGGTATCAAAGGTCAGGACACTAATATGGCTGCCTCCCCGCTTTTTCATATTCTAGGCATGCAGGTAGCTATGAATCTCTCCATCTATATGGGCTGGCGCGATGTTCTTCTACCCAAAGCCACCCCGGAGTCCATGTTGGAAGCCATCCGTAAATATCGGGTCAATTATTCGCCATTGGTTCCCGCTCACTATATAGGCATGCTGCAACACCCTGATTTGGCCCAAACAGATCTCACCTGCTTCAAAGGACTTTTTTCCGGGGGGGCTTCACTGCCGGTTGATATTTTGAGGCGCTTCGAATCTGTCTCCAAAGCCGAAATTTGTGAAGGTTTTGGTATGTCTGAGACCTCCCCCCAGACGCATCTTAATCCATATAGGGGTGGCGGACCGCGCAAACCAGGAAGTATCGGCATTCCCTGGCCGGATACGGAAATAAGAATTGTCGATCTGGAATTTGGCGAAAAAGACGTACCGATTGGTGAAGCAGGAGAAATGCTTTTCCGAGGACCACAGGTCACCCGGGAATATTATAATAAGCCTGAAGAAACCGCGCTTGCGATTACACCAGATGGATGGCTGCATTCCGGAGATATTGCTTATATGGATGAAGACGGGTATTTCTTTGTGGTTGATCGTAAAAAAGACTTAATCATTTCCAGTGGCTTTAATATTTATCCCCGTGAAGTGGAGGAAGTTTTCTATGAGCATCCCGCCGTTAATAAAGTAGCTGTAATCGGTCTACCAGATCCCAAGCGAGGTGAAAGTGTAGGTGTTTTCCTAACCCTGAAACCAGACCAAAGTGTTACTGTCGAAGACTTTATGGAATTCTGCCAGCCCAAACTGGCCAAATATAAATGGCCTGCCCTGATAGAAATAAGAGAATCTCTGCCGGAGAGCAATGTCGGTAAATTACTCAAAAAAGAATTGCGTAATGAAGTTATGCAGCGCTATAAATAAGCGCTGATATCCAGTTTATAATTTCTGCCCCTCTATTTCTAAGATAGGGGGGCATTTTTTTGCCCTGATTTAATAATAAATAACCTTTAGTAAATTGCAGGACATCAAAATTGCATTGACGAATAATTGTAATAATGTATTTTTATGTCGACAACCGCTATATTATATAATGCCATAAAAGTGAATTCCAATAATTAGGGAGGAATACTTTTAACTCGAACCAATATATATTGTCCAGAAGTCGCTTCAACTTTAAGAGATGAGGAGGTAATGAAATGGAAATCAAAGCATGGGACAGAATATGGGAGAAAAGCTGGACCAAGGAATGGCTGCATGAGGGGTATCAGCACGGTAAAGATCCTCTCTTTCATATCCTCTACAACAACTCTCTGCGCAACCGGCATCGGAACGCCATGATCTATTACGGTCGGGTTTTCAGTTGGGACGAAACCAGAGAGTTAATGTTTCGTGCTGCCGGCGGCTTGCAGAAGATGGGGGTCAAAAAAGGTGATCGGGTCTACTTGGGTATGCAAAATTGCCCACAGTTTGTCATTTCTTATTTTGCTGCACATATGCTGGGTGCAATCGTTATGTCCATTAGCCCGGCCTATAAAGTCGGTGAGGTTACTTATGCGGTAAAAGACAGCGGAGCCAAAGTTATGATCATTGAGGAATCGGTTGTTTCGGTCGTAAATGAAATCCGTACCCAGATCCCTAAAGTCGAACATATTGTGGTAACCTCGCTGGACGAGTATTTACCTTCCGAACCGTATCCGGCTTTTCCGGCAGATCTTCGTGCCAGGGGAGTGCAATGTGAAGGTGCTGTTGCCTGGAAAGACTTTATTGCCAGTGAACCGCTTCAGCAAATGGCTGACGTGAACATCAATGATGTAGCTTTGCTGCAATATACTTCCGGCACTACCGGACGGCCCAAAGGTGCCATGCTGACACATCGTAACCTCGTTAATGGCGGATTCATCCATGCAGTACAGCCTTATAATACGGTTGATTCAGTTTATTTGGTGACTATACCGCTTTTCCATATAACCGGCATGAATGACCATATGCTGGCTTGGGCCTTCGGGGGCAATTGCCTGGCTATGATGGCCCGTTTCGATCCTGAGGCCTATCTGCAAGCAATCGAAAGATACAAGGTAACCTGTACCATTGTAGCTACACCAATCGTTATCATGCTGGCCCATCATCCCAACTTCAGCAAATATGATCTGTCCAGTATTGAAAGGCTGGGAATCGGCGGTGCCCAACTGCCGGTAGCGGTATTTAAAAAATATCAGGATCTTGGCATAACCCTTTTTGAAGGCTATGGTATGAGCGAAACCACCGCCACAACTGTATTTAATCCTGCTGATGCAGTCAAACTAGGCAGCATCGGACTGCCGGTTCCCCAGGTTAATCTGCGCATAGCTGACATTAGTGATCTCAGCCGTGACGTAGCCATCGGCGAAGAAGGAGAGCTATGGGTTCAGTCCCCCAGTTGTGGAATCGGCTACTGGAATAATCCCGAAGGATCCGAAGAAACTTTTCTAGGCGACGACTGGGTTCGCACCGGGGACATTGTAAAAATGGATGAAGGCGGCTACCTGTTTGTCTGTGGCCGGCTTAAGGAATTGATCAAGGTTTCTGCCTACAGCGTCTTCCCGGCGGAGGTGGAGGAATATCTTTATGCCCATCCGGCGATTATGGAATGTTGTGTGATCGGTATACCCCACGAAACCAAAGGTGAAGAAGTAAAAGCATTTATCGTACTTAAGCCCGAATTCGCAGGAAAAGTGACCGGGCAGGAGATCATTGACTGGGCCAAAGGGCAAATGGCTCCCTATAAATACCCGCGCGTTGTTGAGTTCCGCAACAGTTTACCCAAAGGCAATACCGGCAAAGTCATGCGCAAAGATCTCAAAGCAGAGGAAGAAGCGAAGCGAGCAGGTAAATAAAACAATGCTCTACGATGGCTCCCGTATCAAATTACGGGAGCCATCTTTAGTTTTAGCTTTAAGAATTTTAACCAAACAACGCTTTTTTTCCCGTCACCATTTGTGATATAGTATTATTTGTTTCTTAAACACAGGGAGGATTACGGGCATTGACAACATTATATGAAGAGATTAAACATGAAGTGAAAAAAAGGCGTACTTTTGCCATCATATCCCATCCTGATGCCGGCAAAACCACCCTGACGGAAAAGCTGCTGCTATTCGGCGGGGCGATCCGTATGGCCGGTGAGGTAAAAGGGCGCAAAGCACAGAAGTTTGCCCGCTCGGACTGGATGGAGATTGAAAAAGAACGTGGCATCTCGGTTACTACGAGTGCCATGCAATTTGATTATGGCGGGCACCGCATCAATATTTTGGATACTCCGGGCCATCAGGATTTCAGTGAGGATACGTATCGTACCCTAACTGCCGCTGACAGCGCGGTGATGCTGATTGACTCTGCCAAAGGCGTGGAGGTACAGACGATCAAGTTATTTAAGGTCTGCAGCCAGCGCGGTATTCCGATTTTTACTTTTATTAATAAAATGGATCGTTACGGCAAAGAACCGCTGGATCTGCTGGAGGAGCTGGAACAAGTGCTGGGAATTCGTTCCTGCCCCATGAACTGGCCAATCGGCATGGGCGATGAATTCAGCGGCATTTATGACCGTAAACACCACCGTATCGAACTATATCGCGGAGATAGTCAGCGGGTGTTTTTCTATCCCAAAAAAAGCGGTCTGGATGATCCGGCCATTCGAGAACTAATCGGGGATACTCTTTATGAAAAACTTTGCGAAGACATCGATCTGCTGGACATTGCCGGCGATCCCTTTGATCTGGAAAAGGTACAGCAAGGCCAACTGACGCCGGTTTATTTCGGCAGTGCCATAAATAAATTCGGGGTGCAGACTTTTCTGGATGAATTTGTTTCCCTGGCGCCCGCCCCCAGTCCGCATGACAGCAGCATCGGGCCGGTGGATACCGCTATGGGTTTTTCCGGTTTTGTTTTTAAAATTCAGGCCAACATGAATCCGGCCCACCGGGATCGGATCGCATTCCTGCGTGTCTGTTCGGGTAAATTTGAGCGCGGCATGACCGTCAACCAGTTGCGTACCGGCAAAAAAATAAAACTGGCGCAGCCGCAGCAATTCCTGGCCCAGGATCGCGACATAGTAGAAGTCGCCTATCCGGGCGATATTATCGGTTTGCATGATCCCGGCATTTATCGGATCGGTGATACCCTGTGTGCGGAGGGCTCATTTGAATTTCCGCCTTTGCCGCAGTTTCCGCCTGAACATTTTGCCCGGGTATCAAATCTGAATGCGATGAAATACAAACAATTTCAGAAAGGTATTAACCAATTGGAGGAAGAAGGTACGGTACAGGTATTTCATACGGCCGTCCATGCAGAAGAGGTTATCCTGGGTGTGGTGGGCGAATTGCAGTTCGAAGTTTTTAAATATCGTCTCAAGGGCGAATATGGAGCGGATATTAGAATACAGTATCTTCCCTACCAGCTGGCCCGCTGGGTTAAATCTGCAGACCCGATCGATACCAGCCGTCTCACCAATCTCAGCTGTCTGGGTGTATTTGATCGGGATGAACGCCCCGTCGTTCTTTGTGAGCATGAATATGCTTTAAACTGGCTGGAGCGGACTTATCCTGATCTGGTTTTCTCAGTCACTCCCTGAGATCAGAGCTGTTTTTTGAAGCACGGTGAAGTACTTCCCGTGCTTCAAATCATCCTTATAAAATCCTTATAATAATTGATTTGAACAATTGCCTACCAGCCTAAACAAATGCTGCTACCGTTAAAATATGTTTTCCAAATTGATTCTTTCTTTGTCAGGGATATGCTCCAGCATCAGGTGTAATTCTGAAAGCTGCCCCTGAGCCAGCGGCGCATTGCGAGTGTCCACATATTTCTTTACTTTGGCCAGAGAAAATTCAATATTGTCAATTTCCTGATGATCTAAAAATACCGGCCACCACCGGGCATTTTCATGCCAGCTCTTTTCAATTTTTGCCGTTTGCTGCATAGCTTGCTCCCAATGCTGCCCGTCTATTGCTGTCATTACCTGTTCTATTTGGCCGGTTATTGTATCAGTCGAGTCTCGCAGTGCTTTATTGTTCCATGTACCTAAACTAATTAATAGTGTCAATATTATCACCAATGTGACCAGCAATCTCATTTTATCCCTTCCTTATGTCGGGTTGATTCCTTAAGTTGATAGAAAAACTTTCCTCCGGAATCAAGACAGGCAAACAAAACTTGCCGGTATTCCTGTATTCCGTGTAGGCCCAGCTCATTTTTAAGCCAATTGAGGCTTATGTTTTGCTGCCCCAGGTTTTGCTCTATGATACGACCATCAATAATGAGCGAAATCGGCAATCCTTCGTGAGGAGGCAATATACTCATATCCTTCGGCTGTACCGGTCTGTGATCGGATTTGAGGATCACGCTAAGCTGACCACTTGTCTCCAAAATAGCAAACTCTACACTGCTAATATCAGTTACGTTTTTTTGCCGCAGTTGCTCCAGCAGATCGTTGATATTATAGCGCAGCCGGCGCATCTCATTTTCCATAATCCTTGAATTTTCAATTAAAATACTGGGTTTGCCGCAAATCACCCCCCGCGCCCGTTCGCTTTTCAGGGCAATAAAGGAGAGGGCCACCTCACAGGTAAACAGCACAAAGATTGGAATAATCCCATTTATCAGCGGAATACCGGTATTTTGCATGGGAATGGCGGCCAGCTCGGAGATCATAATAATGACCACCAGTTCGTACGGCTGCAGCTGGCCTACCTGCCTTTTACCCATGATACGCAGAAATATTACCGTGGTAGCAAATAAAATCAGGGTACGGATAATGACCAGTACCATTTGAATCTCCCGTTTCATTTATTAATTATTTCTATTATCGTCACCGTGCGGGAATATTATGTATGATAAGCGGTTCGGGAGCAGTAAC
>JAAYCZ010000077.1 GCA_012729495.1 Syntrophomonadaceae bacterium
AACGTCTTGTTGTAGCTGTATCTGCCCTTCTTTTAAACCACCAACGTCTTGTTGCAGCTGTATCTGCCCTTCTTTTAAACCACCAACGTCTTGTTGAATATTAGCTACTTCGTTTTTTATGGTTTTCATTTCCGTAAGGATTTCCCTTAATAATTCTTCCATGATCAGTCAATTCCTTTCTGGAGATATGTATATTATACCAGCAGTAATTTAACAATCCAACAGTATGGAAAATAATCAAATAAAATCCATCCGGCACAAATGAATGCAAAAACTCCTTTTAAGAAAAGCAACCTTAAAAGTTCAGGAAAAGTGAAACTTTATGTATCAGCTATATTCCTGCTTGTGATAAAAAGCTTGTAATGCTAACTTGGCATCTTCGGTGTAATCTTTTTCTTTCCGCCTAGACCAATCAGTATAAGGACTTATTAGTAAAGCTAATTCCTGTTCGATTAAATGATTCATTTTCCCCTCCTGTGGCATACTTCCCCGGGAGTAAACTCAGGGTCTTTCTGTATGCGTTTTATGATTTTATCTACTAGCTGATCATTCGATTTAATGGATCGGTGGGGCAGCTAATCTAAAAATCGTTTTACAAATGTCTTCTTTCAACATAAAAATGTGTTCAGAAATAAGAAAAACCGGCGTTGCGCCGGGGATAACTTTATCTTTCAATTTTTTAAAGTATCGCTCTGATTTCGGAGATAGCTTATAATCAATCATTAATTATCTCCAAACACTTCTATATCCAATTCTTCTGAGCTCCGTCTATCATGGGATACTTTTTCACGTACATCTTGTATAAGATCTTGAGCTGCTAAAGGAAGTAGATTCATTCGTAATCTAAACTCTTTTAATATCTCATCCTTATTCTGAATACCTTCATCAAGAATTGATTTCAATATTAGATCAGCGTAGTCATCATGCGATTCTTCAATTTTTTTATATTTACGGATTCTTAGCTCATTATTATCCAGAATTATTTCAACATTGTCTTCAACAAATCCTAATTTATCATAATAATCCTTTGGAATAGTTATCTGTCTTTTGGCAGTAATTTTACCAATTCTGCTTTCTGACATTTTTAAAGAAGTCTCCTTTTTTATTAATTCCTTCTCCATATATATACCCCTTCAATCAAATTAATGTTTCATCCTTACTATTCCTTACTGAATAATATAACTTATTGAAAGGTTAAAATCAAACTATCATAAGGATCTTTCCCGTACATGACATATATCATACCGTTTGGCGCTGGCATAATAGCCATGGCATTAATTAACATGATTTACCCTCCCTCAAATTCCGGCCGCAGCCGGTAATATTTATCAAACGCCGGCTGGCGGAATAAAGGATTTAAAGATTTTAAATTGTTAAAGATCAATTGTGTCAGAAACACAAATAAACAGACAGCCTAATGGCTCACCTGTTTATTTTCGCTCCCTATTAAAATAGGATTTTATGTTGTGAAGCAAAATACCGCTTTCGGTTGGATGTTTCGGCAAATCGAAGGTAGTAAATAACATGCGCTGTTATGCGCGCCTACTGATCAACTTACTTTCAAGGATTCTTGAGAGTGCTTTTTTTGTGCTTTTGATTTTGGTCAATACATTTCCCAGGCAGTCTCTAGTTGTTGACCCGGTTCAGAGTAATTAAAGGAAACGATGGAACATATTGTAAGCCCCTGCCGTATAATGAACCAAGGTGATCACCCGATCTTATCTTCGTTAAATTGTAAGAATAATCCCCCTGCTTGAAACCAAACAAAAGAAAGGAAGATATGTATGAGTCAGAACAAATCGATTGCCCCGATTAACTGCTGTTGTCCCAAATGTACTAAATTCCGCGAGCAACTGGAAGAATCCATCCAGGATGAGATTTGTGATGCCGGGTTTTATGCGCAAATTGCGAACGAAGCTCCGACCAACATTCTACGTGAACTTGTCACCAGTATAGTGGGCGATGAATATGGCCATGCGCGGCTCCAAGCTTCTTTATTAGGTATCTGTCCCCCTCCGGTTTCATGTCCTCCGGATTGCCCGCCCGCGACCGGCAACTTTGTAACCGATGTAAGAGCAGCAATCAGAGGTGAATTGGAGGCAATCAGGAGATATGCGGAACTGGCAGGATGCGCTCCCACCCCCGAGATCCGTTATCTATTAACTTCCATCCTGGGAGATGAATATGCCCATACAAAAATTTGGAATGCTATGCTGCTGGGTGAAGCGCTCTGCGATTAACTGTTTGTCCTTGATAATATCTGTGTGGGTAGAACCTATAAAACCAACCCGACCAAGGGTTACCATCCCTGATTACAATAACTGATCGTTAGAGTATCGGTTCAGGGCAAGATAGGGGTCACGGATGCCAAAAGCAATCCGTGACCCCTTTGCTTGGTGCACGGTCTGATCCCAAGTTATTTCAGATGACTTTATTACCTCTTCCAAGTGTTTTTACAGTCAACGAACCGTCCTGGGTATTGAATATCGCTGTCCGGCCATAGTTTGCCCCGGTATCCTGCGCCACGATTCTGATTCTTAGCCTTTGCAGCTCTTGCATGACGGTTTCAACATTCCGATCACCAATGCTTTTTTCGTCGCTGATAAACATATTGGCACCGCCGGCAATTTTCGCAGTCAGATGCAGGTGCGCACTGCCCTGCTTTATCATTCCCCTGACCAGCTCTTCGATCGCCGTATCCGCAAATTTGTAAACATTTCTCCCGCTCACATCGCCAAATGCTTTCGGAAGCAAAATATGAGCCAGACCTCCAATCCGCCGCAGATTGTCATAAAGACATATACATACACAGGAACCGAGCGCATAAGTCGTGAGGGTGTCCGGCGGACCGGCAACTTTTTGATCTGAAATACCCACTACTAAATTGCTCATGATGACATTCCCAGGCTTTCAAAGATAAGACTCAGGGAATCAGGTTCCGGCATGATCAGCAGATGGCTTCTGATGATATTTTCTTCGCTTAAAAAATTTTCTTCAATAAACAGCAGGTTGTCGTCCATCACGCCAAAATAGGCAGCAGGATAGTTGAGGATGGCGCCAACCATGTCAATGGCCACCTGGGGTGTGGAAAGCCGAATGTCGAGGTCGGTCATCGTGGCAATGGCACTGACATAGGAACCCGCCAGTACATTGCCGATTTCCATGATTACAGACATATCCATTTCCGAGATATCAGTAAAGTCATTAATGCTCTTGTTCAGAAGAACATTGAGCAGCAGACAGACAAAATCCTTTTCCAGCAAAAACAGCAACATGCCCCGCACATCGGAATTCATGGTCACCAAAATCCCGACCATTTCATTTTCCGGGCCGCCCAGGATCGTGGTCATACTGTTTACATCAATAATTTGCAGCTCGGGAACCGACATCATTATCGTATCACCCATAAAATCAGCCAGCGCTGCGGCTGCGTTGCCCGCTCCAATGTTGCCGATTTCTGAAAGTGCACTGAGCTGAAATTCGTTGAGGTTATTATAATTTCCTATGAAAAGTCACCCCTTCAAGTATCGTTCCGGAACAATTGAGGGCACCATAAATCAACCTCTGTTAAAAAATTGATTTGCCTTTATGCCTTTATATTTTTATCGGTAATTATCAGGCTTTTTTTAATGAAATGATTGTTTTTTATGATCTCCACTTACATGATGCCTCTGGGGATGCTGATCTGCGATCCGATCTCGGACGCGGTAAGAATCGAATGGATGCTTATCGTGTGTTATGGTGCCAGGCACCAAACATTCTAACTTTCTTGATAACCTGATAACCGGGATATGCGTGCAAACAGAAGCTACTGAGGGCCTGCGAACTTTTTCAACTGTTTTTTTACATGGGACTATACACTTTGGGATATCAGCAAAAGTATCGTTATCTCCGAAATAATCACACGTAACTTCCGAGATAGTAAGAAAGTTAGAAAGTTAGGTGCCTGGCACCTGGTTTTTAAAGAAGATGAACTCTATGGTGCTGTAATGACTGCGATTAATAGGCTACTTGCAGGTGGCAATAACATGATAAAGACCTTGGAAGAAAATATTCATGCCGTGATTGGCGAAACAACAGAATACCAAA
>JAAYCZ010000078.1 GCA_012729495.1 Syntrophomonadaceae bacterium
CGTTTCTGGCGGAGAGCGGACTGCCGTTTGTGCCGCGTGATCGTAGTCTGGCCAAACTGCAGGAGAAATACCAGGCGGAGGGTGTCATTGTCTGGGGTGCTGATGTGCCGATCCTGTATTTTGATAATGAAAAACTATATTTTCACCCTAGCATGGCGAAAAATCGCATTGCTTTTTACCGCAAGCAGCAGCGCCCGGATATTATGATTGAAGCGGCCGGTCTGCAAAGGGGAGACAGTTTTTTGGACTGTACCCTGGGGTTGGGAGCGGATGCGATTGTGGCCTCTTATTTTTCCGCTACTGGTCGGGTCACGGGTCTGGAGCACCAACCGGAGATTGCCTATGTGATCGGCTGGGGGATGAAACGTTATGTCTATGAAATGGCATGGCTGCAGGAAGCGGTGCGGCGCATTGAGGTGGTTGCTGCCGACCACAAGGAGTATCTGCCTGGTCTGGAAGACAGATCTTATGATATCGTATATTTTGACCCGATGTTTACCCATCCTATCTTTAAGAGTCAGCCTATATCACCATTGCGCAAACTGGCCGATCATGATCGGCTGGAGCAGGAAACCATCGATCAAGCCTGCCGGGTGGCGCACAAGCGGGTGGTGATGAAAGATCTGGCTGAAGGAGAGGAATTGGAGCGGCTGGGTTTTCAAAAAATCAGCCGCAGCAAGTATAATAAGCTCGCTTATGGGGTTATAAATGTCTGAATAAGCAAAAGTTTAGCGAATAAATAAATGATTGGGTGACAAAAATCTTGAAATTATTGGCTTTAGTCGGCCCTACAGCAGTGGGCAAAACGGCACTTTCTATCGCGCTGGCACAGCAAATCAATGCGGAGATCATTTCCTGTGATTCGATGCAGGTCTATCGCGGCATGGACATCGGCACCGCCAAAGCGACCCTGGAAGAAAGAAAAATCATACCCCATCATATGATTGATATCGTGGATCCGGACGTGAATTTTACCGTGGCGGACTACCAGCGTCTGGCTCGCCAGGAAGTGGTCAGGCTCAATCAAATCGAAAAACCTGCTTTGTTGGTAGGGGGAACCGGTTTGTATTATCAGGCGCTGGTGGATGATTTTAATTTCTTTCCGATCGAGTCTCACGCTCAGGTGCGGGAAAAATGGGAGACGATTGGCCGGGAAAAGGGATTGGAATTTTTATATCATGAATTGATGCGGGTCGACGAAGAATATGCGCAAAAGGTTGGCCCCAATGATCGCAAGCGCATTATTCGTGCCTTGGAGGTATGGGAATTGACCGGAGAGCCTTTTTCCCGTCTACAGCGAAAAAACCTTGATAGTATGCAATTGCAGGTGGTGGGGCTGTATATGGACAGAGAACAGCTTTACCGCCGCATCGAAGTGCGGGTGGACATGATGATAGAAGAAGGGTTGATCGAAGAAGTGATCAGCTTGAGAGAAAAAGGTTATGACCTGGGCCTGAAATCAATGAATTCCCTCGGATATAAACAAGTGTTATGTTATCTCGACGGAATGTTGAGTTATGATGAAATGCTACGTGAAATCAAACGTGAAACCCGACATTTTGCCAAAAGACAGCTGACCTGGTTCCGCAAAGACGAACGCATTGTCTGGATCAATACGGAAACGGAAACATCTTCCAATTTGCCAGAAAAAATCCGTGTGAAGATGGCAGGACAAAATCAGCAGGTGTAGAATAACCTACATAAGCAGAATATACACCGGGAACAATGTTTATAAAAAAAGAAAC
Organism: Syntrophomonadaceae bacterium; assembly: GCA_012729495.1. Taxonomy (GTDB): domain Bacteria; phylum Bacillota; class Syntrophomonadia; order Syntrophomonadales; family Syntrophomonadaceae; genus Syntrophomonas_B. The sequence goes on from JAAYCZ010000078.1 coordinate 1,746, forward strand.
GGAGGGTCTCAATTTGATTAATAAAAATCAACTGAATTTACAGGATGCATTCCTCAACCAGATACGCAAAGACAAAACACTGGTTACTATATATATGATTAATGGTTTTCAAATCAAGGGGATCGTCAAAGGTTTTGACAACTTCACCGTCATTGTGGAACTGGACGGGCGTCAGCAAATGGTCTATAAACACGCGATTTCAACGGTCAGTCCCATCAAACCTATCAATGTGATCAACCTGGACATCAAAGCCGAGGAGAATTAAAATTTTAAAATAAATCAGCAGAGGAAATGATAAGCAGAAAGGCAGGTCAGATTGAACACTATTGAAATTATTTTAGGGATTATTTTATTGGTCATTATTCTTCTGATAAACGATTGGAGAAAGAAGATCATCGCTCTGATTATTTTTGCGGCAATAGTAGTGGAGAAACTGCTGCGCTGAACCGGACAAATCAAAGTGAATATTTAATTTAAATCGGGGCTGGATCCCGATATGTTTTTCCTCTTCTCTAAACTGTTCCACAAGCCACATCCTGATTTTATCCCGGATCCGCTTGAAAGTATTTTCTCTTAAAGTAAAGAGCCACATTGACAAGGCCGATCATTACCGGAACTTCCACAAGAGGACCTACCACTGCTGCAAAAGCCTGACCGGAATTTATGCCAAACACCGCTACTGAAACCGCAATGGCTAGCTCGAAATTATTGCTGGCAGCGGTAAATGACAAGGAAGTTGCTTGTTCATAGGTAACCCCAATCTTTTTAGATATGAAGAAGGAAATCGTAAACATAACTACAAAATAGATCAGGAGGGGAATGGCAATTCGTACCACATCCATGGGAAGTGTTACGATGTATTGCCCTTTGAGAGAGAACATAACTACAATGGTAAACAACAGTGCATACAGGGCAACCGGTCCGGATTTAGGTACGAATTTCCCGTCATACCAATCAGCGCCTTTGAGCGGACGCAAAAAATAACGGGTTAAAAAACCAGCGGCAAAAGGAATCCCCAAATAAATTACCACACTCTTGGCCACTTCGCCCATTGAAATTTTTACGGTCATACCGCCTATACCCAGCCAATCCGGCAGCAGGGTAACAAAAATATAAGCATAGATTGAGAAGAAGATTACCTGAAAGATGGAGTTGAAAGCCACCAGTGCGGCTGCATATTCATTGTCTCCATCCGCCAGGGTATTCCACACGATAACCATAGCAATGCATCGAGCCAGGCCAATGAGGATGATGCCCACCATATATTCGGGATAATGAGGCAGAAGCAGGATTGCCAGGACAAACATCAGTACTGGTCCAATGATCCAGTTCTGCAGGAGCGATAAGGCTAGTACTTTTCGGTTTCTAAACACCTTGCCCAGTTCTTCATATTTGACCCGGGCCAAAGGAGGATACATCATAACAATTAGCCCGATAGCTATCGGTATGGAGGTGGTTCCTACCGAAAGACTGTTTAAAAACTCTGCAAACCCTGGATATACAAAACCTAAACCTACACCGAGAAACATTGCCAGGAATATCCACACGGTTAAATAACGATCTAAAAAAGATAATTTTGATACGACTGAGTTTTCCAAAAATGCACCTTCTTTCGAATTATGTGCGCTAATCACAACGGTTACCGTTAGCTATATGCTTCTTGAGTCGGGTAGAATATTGTTCACAAATACGAATATCTTTTAAATTGTAGTAGGAACGCATTAGAAATTTAATCTAAACTTTACTGATTATTTTCCATCGCCGCATAGAAATTCCTCAGATTTTCAGGCATGATATATTCTTGTTCCGATTCCGGAACATCCTTTTTCTCTCCATATACTTCCTTGAGGATGCCCTCGATGACCATTGCTTTGGGCGGCACTGTGTATTCCTGGCCCTGATAAACCCAGACCCGGCAGTCAACCTGGTCACCGCATAAATCACCGCAAGATTCGCAAAGGCTTTCATGCACGTCCATTTGAATATCATGTCCATTCACGCGAATCGTGGGGGAACTGACGAATTTGTATGCAACGGCCAGTTCTTCCGTATTTATATTGACTTTATTTAATATTACCTTGGTTCCGGTTGCTTCAAGCACCTTGGAAACTTCAGCCAAAGCTTCATCGAGGCTGCTATCCGTACCCTGGCAGCGCGTACAAACGCTTAAATCCAGATATAAAAAGTCAATGACCAAACGTTTTTCTTCTGCCAGCTTAATCGGGATACTCCCGCAACATCCTGGAAAAGCGGAACAACAACCTGCATTATTCTGATCAACCATCTTTATCACCCCTCATAATAATAATTATCTATGTTGTTTTATTGTTTACAGCAATTGTCTGTCGGTTTTGTGCTATCTTTGGGATTTTTGTCTCCAGCTGGTTCCTCGGTTATTTCTTCAATTCGGAAATTGCAGCAACAGTTATTACTCTCTTTTTTCCCTCCGAGCAAACGTCCCAGCAGGCTCTTTTTTTCATTTTCTTTTTTCATCAAGATTCCTCCTTTCCTGTCTTCACGTTTTGGGTTATAAAACAATATTAAAAACATAGCCGCTCACTACTGCCGTAATGAAAATTACGCATACAATAGCTGCCACCAGTTTGGTTTTAAAAATACTTGCCAGCATTGTCATTTCAGGAATTGCCATTCCCGCTCCGCCAATAATCAAAGCAATTACAGCACCA
>JAAYCZ010000079.1 GCA_012729495.1 Syntrophomonadaceae bacterium
CGAAAGCCATCATTACAGGAAATCATAGCCGACTTCTTATTCTTCATCCAGCCATCATAAAAATCCTCACCGCCATGAGCTAGAGCCATTACAAAAGAGGACACACTGTCCCATGCACTATCACAAAATCCCTCTGGTTTCTTCCAACCATTAGCAATAAACACTTGGCCCTCAACCATATCGCAGGCATGGGTGATTGGATTTTCATATTTTTCAATCAAGTCTTTATAGCAGGCTGTCTTCATGACAGTTATTTTTACTTTCTTCATAGTATTCCTCCGGACTGAAATTCACTCAGCTTAGTCGGCTTTATTATTGACCGGTGCTAATTTGCTTAGTTCTCTATTATTACCTATTTCCACTCAACAGGTATAACTACTTTATCCTGATCGCTTCCATCTTTCAGGAAGCAAGGGGACGGGGGAAGCAAGGGGACGTTCTTTTTGCTTCCTATTATCATGCCTTAAACTGTTTCCCGTTACACGCGCTATTTAACGCTGTGTTACCCCTTCGCTTTTCTTGATTTTTTGCAAAATTTCCTGACGTTGTGATTTTTCCAACCCTATTAGCTTTCCTATTGGCATACCATTCATAATGGCTTGTATTTCGGCTTTCACTTCACTATCAGTTTTCTGCAGTTTGCTTTGCAAGGCATTGGTCCTCATTCTTCTGCTGCATGAATTCTCTAAATCCTTTTATTGCTTCCGTTCTCTTTTCGTGAAATATTCCCAGAATGAACTCTGGTTCTGTCAGTCCATCGGGATATTCCCCGCCTTTATAATATGCCTGAATACTGCTCCAGCGGTAGTTTCGACTGTAATAACCTTTTTCGCCTTAACCGGATTTTTATGTATATATCTTGGAAGCAAAAAGAACATGCGTCCTTGCAAATTCAGTATACTGGCCCAATTTAATGCAGTTCTAAAAAGAAAAATCGCCTGTTCGGCGGTCAATGATTGATATAATAGTGCTAACTATATTTCTCCAAGAATTGTGTGGGCGTAAGTATTTCCGGCTTGTCTATCTCCACATCGAAAAAATCCTTATCACCTGTAATTAAAATATCTACATCCTCTGTAATAGCTGAAACAAGAACGGGCAGGTCCTTCTTATCCCGAATATTCGGGTATTTATTGGCATCGACCTTTTCAACCGTATAAGTATATTCAAAAGGTAATTCCATAAGAAATGCATCCAAAAACTGATATTTGGCCGGGAATTTACGTTTAATTACTGTCTTGAGTTCATCAATCACATAGGATGGTAATACAGTGGCATGCTTCTCGGTGATAGTGTCAACTAATTTAAGCATAACCGGAGTGGGGAAAAGATATATTGAAATGAGGATGTTTGTATCAATCATTATCCGCATATCGTTTTTCCCACATTTCTTTTCGTATTTCATCCACCATATCCACTACATCTTGTTCGTCTTTCAACCCAAGTCTTTCCGCTTCACCTTCAAATGCCTTTTGAATATTCATAAAAGCTATCTTGGCAGCATTAGCAAAAATAATCTTATCACCATCTTCAATAAAAATTACCTTATCACCATCTTTCAGGTTAAGTTTTTTGCGAATGTCAATAGGAATTGTAATCTGACCTTTGCTGGTAATTTTGGCAACTTCCATTTTGAGCATCCTCCTTTTCCTTACTTTCCTTACCTATATTATATGCTCTTTCTGGCAAATTATCCAGTCTAATTAAATAGATTTTGAACCCACCATTACTATGCCCGCTGCAACAATTACGTTTTTTTGATATAAAAGCACATTTCATATTTTACTTCAAATTATCCCCTTTATTATACCTCTATGGAAGCAACCAGGTATACAATATATACCATATAAATGATTTTATTCGCTTATCCATATATTTGCCCATATTAAAAAGCACCTACCTTCCAGCAGATGCCCTAAATCACCGTTAATTTTTTTATTCTTTCTCAACTACTCTGGCAACTTCGCTTCCACAAACGCTGCATTTGCCACTGATTATCAAACCCAACCCATTATTTTCAATTTGATAGTCAGTAAGCGATACAACATCCTGACAATTCGAACACCAAACATTGCTTAATATCTCTTCTCTAATATTCTCAGGTATCCGTTTCCATTGCATATTTACAACTGCCATAGCAATCACAACCTTGTTTTTCATGTTCCCCTTAGAGCCTGTCGGAAATAAGAAAGCACTACTTTGCTATTTAAGTCCGGTGTGACGGTGGATGTGAATTGTATAAATCCCTAGAGGCTGCCTTGAGAAACAGCGGGGAGCTTACAAGAAAAGGGCGTAATTATTCGCCCTCTTGCTTTTTTGTGCTTATATATCCGCTTGTCATAACCATTCCCAGGGTTTCCTCACAATAGGGGCAATCAATTACTTTCTTTTTCCTTGCCGCCCGGCCACACGTCACCCGTATTAACCCAACTAAAATCACGTTTGCATTTTGGGCAAGTTGCTTTTTGTTCTTTTTCCATAGTACACGCTCCTATGCAGCGTTCTCAAAAATCTGTTTTTGAACCTCTAAATATCGCCGCAAGCCGATTACTGCATTATCTGCAAAAGCTAAAACTGGCTCTTTTTGTTCATTGTATTTAATAGAATTAGCTTCTGCAAGTTTTTGCGTGTAATCAAAGACAAGATTGAGACTTTTGCAAATTAATTAGCTTAGAAATAATGGCATTTTCAGAGAGTAAAAGAAGGACTTCACCCCCATTTTTGCCGAATTTATTAGTGACAAAACAAACCAAGCAAAAACGAAAGGAGAA
>JAAYCZ010000080.1 GCA_012729495.1 Syntrophomonadaceae bacterium
GCGTAGGTTTGTTGCAACTGCTCATGCTGCTGATAATTCCTTTCCTCGATAAATTTACGCTCGGTAAGATCATGGAGAACCGCCATTATGGCGGGCCTGCCATTCCAGATGGTATTGGTGGCGGCATGATCAACCCACAGTTCACGGCCAGTCTTGGTTATAATCTTTAACTCGCGGATCGGAACAACATCTTCGCCCCTTTGCCGTGCCCGGGCTCTCTCTATGATTACATCCCGATAATCGGGATGAACCAGATCCCAGAAGTTTATTGTCAGACATTCCTCCATACTATAACCGGTCATTTTAGTAAAGAATGAATTTACATAGCAAAAGTGATTCCCCTGCAAAACGTGAATCGATGCAGGGGTAGTTTCGGTCAGATTATTAAAAGCTCTTTCAATTTCCCGCAGAACAGATTCAATTTGCCGGAGATTCGCTTGCCGGCTTTCCAACTCGTTAAGCCTCTTGCGCAAGCGGTAATTTTCATGCTGCAAATCAGCGATAATCTTTATGTTTTCGGACATAGTATTACCTCTTTCTACTGGACTGTCAGGGAACGGCTTTTTCTTTTAAACATTTATTGGCAGAATTAATCTTTATAAGATAATTTTAGCATTAATTACTTCATTTTGTTAATAATATCTAAAAATTTCATTTCGATTATACCCCAGCAGACATCTGGAACCTTGTCAGAAGCGATCGATATTGATCGGGTAAAAGCCAAAGTTTTGTTTTTACGGATTAAGGCTCGATAATTTGCCTCTAATAGCATCCTGATATTACTAATCAATTGCCCGCCGGGGTTTCCTTTCTTATTCGCTCCTTTCCTCCCTATTGCCTATAGGCCCGCAATGTGAACAAAAATACATGAAAGACTATAATAAAAACATAACCCCGGACAATTTCCCGGAGTTTAGTATATAGGAAGGTGAAAATATGAATACCCCGCAAAAAACCTCGATAAACCTCTCCCCCCTGTAGCTTCCTTGTTTTCTTTTTTAATACTTTAAACCATTTGAAAATTTATTTCGTTTGATGCTGTAACCTGCTAATAGTTTCAGCGCTGTTTGCTGTTGCCCATAATATTGATGTTATACAAGCAGAGGTTACTATGTAATCCGCTGACATTTGTATTATCTCTTTCTGGCAATAATGAGGCAGGTCTTGGGCCGATATTTAGATTACAGTATCAACCAATAATAAGGAAGGTGACATTATGAACGACCCGGCATGTAAGGTTGAATGTGCTCGAAGCCAGGATATACCAGCCATGCTGAGTTTGGAAAAAAGGTATTTTGATCCTTGTTGGCATTCAGAACCCACATTCATCCATAAATTAATTGAAAAAGAACCCATGATGTTTCGCGTTTGTAAAATAAATGGCAAAGTAAAAGGATACTATTGGGTTATCCCCCTGGATCATTCTATTTGGAAGAAAGTCTTGACCGGGGAGATTAACGAAAGTGAGGCAATGAAGCATATAAGGTCTTTTGATGAATCGGATCTCTATCTGTATATTTGCTCGGTAATCGTTGAACTGGCTGATAAACAGCATAAGCAATATACTAAGGCATTGGTACGCGATTTTGGCAGACACTTTGTTTTGATGAAAGGTGTTGATATTCCTGATATTAGTGCCATCGGTGCTTTTACCATATCAGAAGGCGGCAGGCGTCTCATGGAACGCTCCAATTTTAACTATAGAGGAAGTTTCAAAACTGGTGGCAAATCGGTTCGATCCTACGCCTTAAACTGCAGTACCCTGGCCCAACGGGCCAGCGCTGTCCAATCCAAAAACAAACGAAAGAATATCGCCTAGAATTATTAACATCCGGCAGAGCCTTATTTATGGCAGCAACCTTTTTAGAGAGTTTCTCTGAAAGGTAATCTCATCTGTCAGATGAATTTAATACTAAAACCTGGGAAAGGGAACCAAAAGAGCCCCCAAGCAGAGCTTAAACACCAAATGGGGGCTTTTTGCCTTTTTCAGAGTGACATAACCTGAGTTGGTTTGTAGTAGCCTTGAGAGTGGTTTTGCTCCTGTCCGTTTCGATGTTTTATATAATATTTACATTTGGCAGGAATTATAAATATAATATAGAATAAGTTGTAATGTAGTTAAAGTAATGCAGTATAAAGAATTATTTCGGTGTAGAATGTAGAACGGCAGCAGCAGTAGCGTTGGATTTCAAAATTAAAACGGGTAGGAAGGTTAGTACGGTAGGAATAAGAATGCATTCATTCTCTGGCTGTTCAAATGCAGCGAGGGTAGTGGTTGCCTTTCTTTTAAACTCCTGCGGGGGTTTTTTTTATTGCCTACAATAAAAATGACGGGAGGACGGTAAAGTGAAGGGAATCGGGAAGTTACTTCAAGACAAAGGATCTGTGCGGAGAGGCAGGATGGTGATAGCCGGACTGTTTTTGGTGCTGATGCCGGCATTTGTATCGGGCTGTGGCCAAAAAGATTCCGCACCTGCTGCCATGGCGAATAAGGAGAAGGTACAGGTTGAATTAAAACTGGCACATTTCTGGCCGGCTACTCATCCGGCTGAAACTGAACTGGTTCAACCCTGGGCCCAGGAAATTGAGAAGGCCACCAATGGTCAAGTGAAGATTACCAGTTATCCCGGAGAAACGCTTTTGAAGGCGGCTGATATTTATGGGGGGGTAAAAGATGGTATTGCTGATATAGGTATATCTTGCTTTTCCTACACCCGGGGAGTATTTCCGGTTACCGAAGTATTTGAGCTGCCGGGTATAACCTACAACAACTCCAAGGCAGCCAGTAAAGTAGCTTGGGAAGGGATCAAGCAATTAAATCCTAAGGAAGTCCAGGATACCCATCTGCTGATGGTTATTACAACCGGCCCGGGTGACCTCTTCACCAAGCAGCCGGTGCGCAAATTGGAAGATCTCAAGGGTATGGAAATTAGAGCAACCGGCTTGAGTGCAGCTACCCTCAAAAGTCTGGAGGCAACCCCGGTAGCCATGCCGCAGTCGGAAGCTTATGAATCCTTGTCCAAAGGAGTAGTCAAGGGCAATCTCGGCCCTATTGAGGTATTGCAGGGCTGGAAACAGGCTGAGGTTACCAAATATATAACCAAGACACCGTTCCTGTACAACACGCTGTTTTTCGTCACCATGAACAATGACAAATGGAACTCATTAAGTCCTGAGGTGCAGAAAACCATTGAAAAAGTTACGGCAGATTATTTTGAGCAGATAGCCATAGGCCTCTGGGATAAACAGAATCAGGCTGCCATGAATGGGGCTATCAAAGAGAATGGCATGGAAATCATTACCCTGCCGCAAGCAGAAACTGAGCGCTGGATCAAGCTGGTCAATCCGGTGCAGCAGGAGTTTGTCAGCAATATGAACAAGCAGGGTTTCAAGGGCCAGGAAATCCTGGATCAGGTTAAGGCTCTGGCTGACAAGTACAACCAGGAATACAAGTAAGTTAATCGGGAGGCGCGGGAAGCATGAAACGTTTTGCAAATCTGGTCGAGAGTTTAAGCCGGATTCTGGATAGAATAGCGGCGGCTTGTATCGTAGCCATGATGAGCGTAGTGGTACTTAACATATTATTACGAGCCATTCTGGGCAGGCCACTGCTGGGCACGATAGATTATGTAAATATCATGATGGCTTTAACCATTGGCCTGGGGTTGGCTTACTGCGGCCTGCAGAATGGGCATATTGCAGTGGAATTTATAGTAGATAAGCTATCCGGGAAAAGTCAGGCAGTAATAGGTATTTTTATCAACCTGACCGCTCTTTTGTTTTGGGGATTCGCTGCCTGGTATATGGCTGCATATGCCCGGAGTACGATGCATACCAACCTGATGGCGGGAACTATCTCCTTACCAATGTATCCGGTAATTTACTTGATTGCTTTTGGATTGCTGATACTTTGTATGGTTTTAGTGCTTAAACTAGCAGATGCAGTTAGGATGATAATAAAATGAATTCTTTAATGCTTGGTATGACAGGCCTGCTGGTATTTTTATTGTTAATCTTCTTAAGAATGCCCATTGCTTTTGCCATGGCGCTGGTGGGCTTTGCCGGTTTCAGTTATATGACCTCAAGTTCGGTGGCCATGAACATGGTGGTCAGAGAGCTCTACAGCAGTTTTTCTTCCTACAGTTTGTCGGTTATTCCCATGTTTGTTTGGATGGGATTCTTGGCTTATTATTCAGGCATTGGTACGCGGCTGTATATTTTTGCCTACCGGCTAATCGGGCACTGGCCCGGCGGGTTGGCTATCGCAACGCAAACCGCTTGTGCTGTTTTCGGGGCAATTTGTGGCTCAAATACCGCTACCGCGGCCACCATGGGAGCGATTGCTTTACCCGAAATGAAAAAGTATAAATATGATACTTCCCTGGCTACTGCCAGTATAGCTGCCGGAGGGGTTCTGGGGGTACTTATCCCGCCCAGTGTGATTTTTATTGTATATGGCATGGCTACCGAGCAGTCTATCGGCAAGCTCTTTATTGCCGGTATATTGCCGGGTTTGCTGCTGATGTTTCTGTATCAGGCAGTAATATATTTTCTTACCCGGCGCAAGCCGGAACTTGGACCGGCCGGACCGAGATTTAGCTGGCGGGAAAGATTAAGTGCCTTGCGCGGGGGATTGGCAGAAGTCTTGATTGTATTCGCGCTATCCATGGGCGGGCTTTTTGCCGGCTGGTTTACAGCTACTGAAGCAGGCGCAGTTGGCGCTATGGGCGTACTGCTGGCAGCCCTGGCCGGCAGGAACCTGAGTTGGGAAAATTTTAAAAAATCTCTTTATGATACCACCCGAACAAGTGCCATGATTATGTTACTGGTAGCCGGTTCGATTATTTTCGGAAGGTTCATGGCAATTAGCCGGGTACCGTTTGAACTGGCCGGTTGGGCCGGAACTTTGGATCTGCCCCCCTTTATAATTATGGGAATTATATTGCTTATCTACTTGATCCTGGGGTGCTTTATTGATGCCCTGGCCTTGATCCTGCTGACCATTCCTATATTCTATCCGATTGCCGTAGGAATGTTGGGCTATGATCCGATATGGTTTGGGGTGATTATTGTCCTGGTGGTTGCCATGGGAGTAATTACACCGCCGGTAGGCATGAATGTGTACATTATCAAAGGAATTGCCCCTGATGTACCACTGGAAGTCATTTTCAGGGGGATATGGCCATTTTTGCTGGCCATAATAGTTTGCCTGGCCATACTGATAGCATTCCCGCAGATCGCTACAGTTCTGCCGGCGTTGTTGAATAAGTGAGTATGATTTAAAAATATTGCATCGCAATAAAATAAATGCTAGCCTTAATACCAGGTAAACTATTATTGGATACCTGGTATACTTTTTATAGGGGGAGATTATACTGGCCAGGAAAATTGGCTTGATTGTGTTTATTATTATTCTGTCCGGTGCCTCAATCTGGGCTTATCACAACTATTCTGTACGGCCTCTCGAACCCATTCAGGCCAGCGGTATTATTGAAGCGACTACTGTTGACATTTCGGCCCGAGCTCCTGGAACGGTGGTGCGCCTGGCTTTGCAGGAAGGCCAAACGGTAAGCCGGGATCAGTTGGTGGCAGAATTATCCCGCAGTGATCTGAGCGCCCAAAAAGAACGTGACGCCATGGGGGTGGCAGCAGCCCAGGCCAAGTTGGATGATCTGCAATCCGGAGCACGTACTCAGGAACTGGAGGAAGCGCGCAGCAACACTCAAATAGCCGTGATCAATCTGGATAAAGCAAAACGTGATCTGGCCAGAGCGGAATCTTTATTTGCCGCCGGGGCTATCTCCCAGGAAAGTCTGGAGCAAAGCCGCAACAACGCAGATCAAAAAAGCCAACTGCTGGAGGTTGCTCAAGCCCGCCAGAACAGCCTGGAGGCAGGTAGTCGTCCCCAACAGATAAAAGCGGCGGCTGCCGAGCTGGAAAGGAATAAAGCCATTTTAAAGGCCAGTCAGAACCTTCTGGCTGATTTGCAGTTATTTGCGCCCCTAAACGGCACGGTTTTAAGCCGCAACTATGAAGTCGGTGAATTTGTACAAATAGGAAGCTCCCTGGGTACGATCGCCGACCTAAATCATATGTGGATCAAGGTCTATATTCCTACTGATGATTTACCCCGCATCAAGTTAGGGCAAAAGGTATATTTTACCGTTAGTGGAGATAGTCATCGCTACAGCGGGACAGTCAGCAACATTGCCTCCAAAGGGGAGTTCACTCCTAAAATGATCCAGACCCCCAAAGAAAGAACGAATATCGTTTTTGCCGTCAAGATAAGCTTTGCTAACAAAGACGGGGCCCTTAAAATTGGTATGCCTGCCGATGTGGTATTTGACGAGGGGCTTTAATTAATGATTATCTGCAGCGGTTTAAGCAAAAACTTTGCCGGCACACAGGCTTTGGATGATATCAGCCTGCAGGTTCGGCGGGGTGATATCTTCGGCCTGGTGGGACCGGACGGAGCCGGTAAAACCACTCTTATACGTACGATTTGCGGCCTCATGAAACCAGATAAAGGCGAAGTCCGTCTCCTGGGTTGTCCGCCGGGAGCACAGGATAAGATCCGTTCCGCACTGGGTTACATGCCGCAGCGGTTCAGCCTCTATGGGGATCTGACCGTGATGGAGAATATCATTTTCTTCGGTTCCATGTACGGAATGAGTAAAAAAGTCATTATTGAACGGGCCGAAGAGATACTTACTATTACGGGTATGAACAGTTTTCAGGGGCGCCTGGCCGATAAACTCTCGGGGGGCATGAAGCAAAAACTGGCGCTTACCTCAGCTTTGATTACTCGCCCTGAAATTCTTATCCTGGATGAACCGACCTACGGCGTAGATCCGGGCTCCCGCAAAGAATTCTGGAAAATCCTTTACCAACTCAACCAGGAAGGGCTGACCATCCTGGTTTCCACTCCCTATATGGATGAAGCCGAACTATGCAGGCAGGTAGCCTTTATAAATGCGGGAAGGATTAAAGCCATAGATTCACCGACCGGATTGAGACAGGCCTTTGGGCATCAGGTCCTGGAACTATGCCTGGATAGCCGAGATCCGGCTATTCTTAATGACATTCCGGGATTACTGGATATATCTTTTTATGGTTATAAATACAAGGTGGTAGTTGATAATGTTTTATCAGCCGCGGAAATCATCAAGCAGCATCTGCAGCAAAAGGGTATTGACCTGATCAGCATGAGGGTGGTTTCACCTAACATGGAAGACGTTTTTGTGGCGCTGGCCGAAGAAGAGGTAGCTAAATGGAATATGCAATAAAAACCTGTAATTTGACCAGAACTTTCGGTGACTTTACTGCCGTGGATGCTTTGAATCTGGAGATCAGTCCAGGTGAAATCTGTGGTTTTCTGGGCCCCAATGGAGCCGGTAAATCTACTGCCATGCGTATGCTTTGCGGTATTCTGGAACCCAGTTCGGGGAGTGGAAGCGTACTGGGTTATGACCTGCTGCGGCAGAGCGAAGCCATAAAAAAACGGATTGGCTATATGTCCCAGAAGTTTAGCTTATATGAGGATTTGACCGTAATTGAGAATATTGATTTCTACGCGGGGGTATATAATATTTCCTATCGCCAGCGCCCCGCCCGAGTGGGGGAGATGCTGGAACTGGCTGGTCTGAGAGAACGTAAGTATGAACTGGTGGCCGGTCTCAGTGTGGGTTTCAAACAGCGTCTGGCCTTGGCCTGTGCTTTAATCTCACGTCCCGATGTGCTTTTCCTGGATGAACCTACCAGTGGAGTAAGCCCTACCTCGCGGCGGGCATTTTTTGATATTATTCATATGCTCGCACAAGAGGGAACAACCGTAATTGTAAGCACACATTTTATGGATGAGGCCGAACGCTGCCAACGTATCGCTTTTATGTCCCAGGGCAGGTTGTTGGCCCTGGATAGTCCCGATAGGCTGAAAGAAAAGGTTATTAACGGGATTATGGTTGAACTTGAGCTGCCCTCTCCCCTGGAATGGCTGCCCCGTATTGAAGCCCAAACCGGAGTTAAGGAAGCCAGCCTGCATGGCTCAGTTATCCATGTGTTAGTGGCAGATCAAAGCGCACTAGGTTCCCTGGAAGTACTGACTGACAGAGAACCACGCCGGATTACCCCCAGCTTGGAGGATGTGTTTATTAATTTGGCCAGAAGGGAAGCGGGAACTTTATGAGTTGGAATCGGATTGCAGCGATACTCAAAAAGGAATTTTTACAGATGAAACGCGATCGCATGACCCTGGCCTTAATTTTCATGATACCGCTGGTGCAGCTGATTTTGTTTGGCTATGCCATTCAAACCGAGGTCAAACATATCCCCACCGTGGTTTTTGATCAATCCCTTTCCATGGCTAGTCGAGATGTGCTGGATTCATTTTCTGCTTCAGGATACTTTGATGTGACGGATACCGTTAACAGTTTTCAGGATGTAACTAGGAAAATTGACAGCGGGGAAACCCAGGTCGGAATTATTTTCCCGCCTGATTTTGAGCATAATCTGCAACGGGGTGCTTCAGCCCCCGTACAGGTTATAGTAGATGCCAGCGACAGCATGGTGGCCAATCAGGCGGTAGCCATAGCCAACTCCATCGGGTTGCTCAAATCCCAGCAAGTTCTGGTCAAAAAAATGAATTTTAGCGGGGAGCCCCCCTACGATATCCGGGTACGCCCCTGGTACAATCCCGATGGGATCACCGCCTATTACATGGTGCCGGCCATCCTGGGCATTATCGTGACCATGACTATGGTTATCATTACTGCGGTAGCGATCGTGCGGGAGCGGGAACGCGGTACGCTGGAGCAGCTTATCGTTACCCCGATTAAACCGCTGGAACTGATGATCGGCAAGATCCTGCCCTATATTGTCCTGGGCTATCTGCAAATCACGGTGGCGCTGCTGGTGGGAGTTCTGGTTTTTCACGTTCCTATCCGCGGCAGTCTGCTGCAGCTGTATCTCCTGACTTTGTTTTTCATTACTGCTTCACTCGGCCTGGGCCTGATGATTTCCAACATTGCCAAAAACCAGATGCAGGCTTTTCAAATGTCTTTCTTTGTTATGCTGCCCAGCATCCTGCTGTCGGGTTTCATGTTCCCCAGGCTGGCTATGCCCAAATTCATCTATTATCTGAGTTATGTTATTCCGCTAACCTACTATCTGGATATTATCCGGGGGATTATTCTCAAGGGAATCGGCTACCAGTACCTGATGGGGCAGGTAACTGCCTTATTGGTTTTTTCAATCGTTATGCTGACCGTCAGCACACTCAAATTTAAGAAGAAAATAGTATAAAGCAGGGGGAGACGATATGGGTATCAGAGAAAGAATCCTGGCAGCCTGCCGGGAGCTAGCCCGGGTTAAAGGCTTTTATAATATGAGTATGGATGAGCTGGCCAGGCAGGCCGGCGTCAGTAAAAGAACGGTTTATCGTTATTTTCGCAGCAAGGAAGAAGTAATCGAGGCCAGCCTGGATGATTTCATGGCTCAAATGGCCCTGGAAGTTGAAAAAATACTGAAACAGGAAGAACCCGCGCCGGAAATGATAGCGGCGGTAATGAAACAGTTATTTACCCATGGCCAGTTCATTACCAACCCGGTCGGGTTGAATGACCTGCGGGTGCATTACCCACAACTCTGGGCCAAAATAGATGCTTTCAGGTTGGAAAAAGCCCGCGGCACAATCTCTGTATTTATACAGCAAAGTAAAAACCAGGTCTTACAGGAAACTGACCCCCGCATCATCACCGCAATCACCCTGGCATCCATCCAGGCGGTAATAAACCCGGATTTTATTATCGAAAACGGCCTTACCTTTGAAAGTACCATCACCCAGTTAAGCAAATTCCTCATGGCCAGTTTTTCTTAAAATCAATCCGATCAGGTTTATTAGGCTGCAACTGCAATCTGTCCTGCACTATCGTTGTATTTTTTTTATTGTGGGATTCTCGATGGGTATAACCCGCTACTTAAGACTTCGCAGCAGTATTGATTATCTCTTCCCCGGTTCCCTTCATTTTTATTCGGTAGAGCGGCCAGGTATTGCCTTTGTCAACATGGAAATAAACCCATTCGCCCACGATGGAGACATCCTGTACTCTTTCTTGGGAACTCACCTTTTGCCGGTTATTACCTTCCCAGTCAACTCTATAAAGGCTAATGTTGTCATCAAAGGTAGTATATTAAATATTGGAAGAATGGGAGGATTTATATTAGAATTAGTAGAATTATCCATTATGAAATCGCATAACGAATGCTTTTATTTGTACTTTGAC
>JAAYCZ010000081.1 GCA_012729495.1 Syntrophomonadaceae bacterium
ATATACTGCTGCTCGGTATTAATGACGGTCACTGCCCGGGGGTTGATATGGATCATTTCCGGATTTTGCATGAATTCACGGCTGAGGTTACGCGTATGCAAGGGCATGGTGGCAGAAAACAACAGGTTCTGCCGTTCCTGTGGGGCATGCCGGAGGATTGCCTCGATATCCTCTTTGAAGCCCATATTGAGCATCTCGTCCGCTTCATCCAAGACCAGCAGGCTGATCTGATCCAGCCGAATCGTACGCCGGCGCAGATGATCCATCAATCGGCCCGGCGTTCCTACGATGATCTGGGGACGGTTTTTCAGCGCACGTATCTGGCGTTCCATCTCCTGTCCGCCATAAATAGGCAGAGAACGGATTTTTTTCTGGCTGCCAATCTTGTTGAGTTCTTCTGCCACCTGCATCGCCAACTCGCGGGTGGGGACGATCACCAACCCCTGCACCTGCTCTATTTCTGCCGAGCACTTATCTACCAGCGGTATTCCATAGGCAGCGGTTTTCCCGGTTCCGGTTTGGGCCAGCCCAATCAGGTCGCGGCCCATCATCGCCAATGGAATGGTCATCTCCTGGATCGGGGTGGGTTCTTCAAAACCCATATTACTGAGTGCAGCGATAATGGCCGGGTCGATTTTTAGTTCGTGGAATTTTAACATATATAATGATTCTCCTAAATGTTTTTTGTTTAGTATTGATAAATTTTGGGCAAATTAACCGGCGCACCAAAAAATCCCTGGAGCCGCGAACGATTCCAGGGATTCCATCGATCAAATTCTACCAGCTATTTCTTCTTGGCTGCGGTGTAAAACAGTCTTTGCAGTATACAGGTCTGTCACCGCTGGGCTTGAATGGTACCATCGCGATTTTGCCGCAAGTCGCACAAGTCGTTTCGTACATCTGACGGTCTGACTGGTAACCGCCGCGATTGCCTCCCCTTGATTCGGCCTTGCGTGCAGCGCGGCATTCGGGGCAACGACCCGGTTCATTGGTAAATCCCTTTTCCGCATAGAATTCCTGCTCGGAAGCGGTGAACGCAAATTCATTCCCACAATCTCTACACGCAAGCATTTTGTCTGAATACATTAAAAAACCTCCTAAAATTTTCTGCTGATATCAAAGGTAGTACCTATCGTAACTCCCTTCAATTCAGAAAGTATTTAGAAGGTCTATTAATCCTTAATTTATCGAGCTTGATAGAGAATAACAGATACGTATGCAAAAAGCAAATGAATTCCGCAGACTGGTTTTATTACTCTTCGTGCCAATCATCCCATTCCTGATTATTAGGGTATGAGCGTAATAATTTTTTTCCCAGATGAAAACTTAAAGTTTCAATAGCTTTTCCGTATTATTTAACTTCAATAAGACAGTTGCTGCGTTCCTTTGCCATGTTGGTCCTCCATTTATTTTATCATCACAACATTTATGGCTTTGATCAAAGCAGTGGCTTCACTTCCCACTTTAAACCCAGCTTCCTGAAGTGAATCTGTCGTCATCACTGAAGTGATTTCGTTATCCCCTACTTGAATAATAACCTCTGACATGATGTCGCCTTGTTTAATTTCAATGACGGTTCCGGTCAGTTGGTTGCGAACTCCTGCTTTCATTTGTTACACCCCCCTTCTGGATTAATAATATTCTGATATCTATGATTCAGCTTCAACAGTTCTTACTGATATTATACTGTAAAATAAAGTCTTGGATAAAAACGCCAGGCATGCTAATTAGTAAAAACAATTCAATGGTTATGCCAGTCATTTCGGCCAATCCAGAAAAGGAAAAAGTGCAACCGATCTGCATATTGGTTCATCTGCCAAATCACTCAAGTGCTGCGATATTTCCACTCTTTCCTGGCGAGAGAAACAACCTTGAGAATCTGAATATTGTTTTCCACAATGATTTGCTCGATCAACGGCAGGTCGGTTTCATTCACAATCAAGGAAATACCACAGCTCTTACTGGCTTCTCGCGGAGTTGGAGAAATCCTGGCTTTGATGTTGCGCTCGTCAAGTTCTTTCTTAAGAAGCAGCCCCATATGATGATTGGGGAATAGTACATACCAATCATAGCTACTACTATCCAGTTTAAAAACCTACTTTCTCAGCATCTCCAGAAAAGCTTCTACTCTGGTTCGGAGTTGTTCAAAATCCTGTTCGCTGTAATCTGTCTCGATGTGCATAATAGGCAGATTATGCTCAGTCATAACCTGTTTGACCAGGTAACTCTCCGTAGAATAAAGGTTGCAGAACTGCAGATTGGTATCAATAATGCCGTCCACCTTGTATTCATCGGCCAGGCGGACGATATCGTCAATCCTGGCGGAATTCGGCGTGAAACAAGCACAATTGGTTTTCATATATCTTTCGGCCAGTGCCCGAATCTGTCCTTCCAAAGTAGTGGCTGACTCATCGACCAGGTTTTCAAAATAGCGGGTGCCGGTACATGATTCTTCCACCACGACAGCTGCGCCGAGACTCTCTACAATATGATGCAGCTTCCAATTGGGTATGGCCATAGGCGTGCCACTGATCATGATGCGCACAGCGTTATTTGGAAAAACGCCAGTCCCATTATTGATCCGCTGCTCCAGTTCGTCAGCCAGATTATTGGCCATCTGCGCTGCCCGCGCGGGATCATCGTAGAAGTTGATTTGGGTGACCAGGAGAGCGTCTTTGCCGCTGATGGGCACTGGCGAGGCTTTTCGGGCATTGTAAACCCGCTGTAAAGCCCGGCGCTTGTTGTTTATCATTTTAATTGCCTCGCCCAGCGATTCGGCGGTAATCTTGTTGCCGGTGACCTTTTCTACCACTGCGATGAAATCCTTGATTTCCGCTTCAAAGGCAGCGATATCACGGTCTCGTTTCATCTGCGGGATATCGATAATGTGTAAAGGCACTTCACCAGCCATTATTTCCCAGGCTTTCTTCTTGCCATCGCAGGTATTCTCAGCCACATACATATCAGGAATAAGAAAGAAGGGACAGGTTTTATCCAGTCTCGCACCTACGGAAGCTTTGATGAGCGGACAAGTATTGGCCGGCAGAACTTTTTCTCCGCCGGATACCCAGAACTGTGATCCTCCGCAAAGTCCCGCTGCAATTCCGCCGGCGGCAAAGACCACCTCATCCGGGACATATACGCAGAAGGTTCCGAACACCTTCCCGCCCTCTTTTTGATGTTGCATCATCTCTGCCGGTCTGACCCCGTGAATCTCGGCTACTACAAAATCATAAAAATCCATGCCCTTGGGACGATCTTGCTGGATGAGGTAAATACCCCCAAAAGCCTCAGGAAGTACCTCGCACAGCACGTCGTGATGCTCCAGATCCATCCCCAGATTAGCCCACATTTCCCGATAATCAGCCATTTACAATTCCTCCTCTTCAATATTAATTTTACTCTCCACTTGCGCACTTGCGTTTTCTACTTGCGCTTTCCAACTTCGCCTAACCATTTTCCAAGGCCAATAAAGCTGCGCCCAGAGCACCAGTATACTGACAAACTTCGGGCACCATAATTTTGGCTCCGATCTCTTCCTCCAACGCACGCTTGACGCCCGGGTTAATTGCCACCCCCCCGGTGAAAGCGACTTGTTCCTTGATCCCCATACGTCTTGCCATTGCCGCTACTCTTTTTCCTACTGATTGGTGCAGCCCGGCGATGATCCCGCCTTTGGGATTGCCGCGCGCCAGTGATCCGATTATTTCCGATTCAGCAAATACCGTACACATACTGCTAATGGTTTGCATCTGTCCAGGATCCTCTGCATCTCCCAGTTCGCTGACGTCCAGCCCCAAAGCGGTGGCCATCACCTGCAGGAATCGTCCGGTTCCCGCTGCGCACTTGTCATTCATGGCAAAATCAAGCACCCGGCCCTGCTCCCCAATGCGGATGACCTTGCTATCCTGGCCGCCGATATCAATGATGGTGCGGACCTCCGAATAAAGCTCAGCGATTCCCCGGGCATGACACTTGATCTCAGTAACCGTTTTGTCGGCTTGATCAAAAGCTACCCGACCATAACCCGTAACATATATCCGTTCAACCTGATCTGATGCTAATCCTGACGCTGCAAGAAGTCGTTCGATGATTGTTTGTCCCGCCTCTCGGGGGCTCCATCCGGTAGGAATCAGCGCTCGGTGATGGCTGTCATAGTTGATAAGGTAACCTTTGGCGGCCACTGAACCGATATCAATACCGATTACGATCATTTTTCTATCATCTCCAACATCGCTTCAATACGAACTTTGAGACTTTCCAAATCTGAATTGGAATAGTCACTTTCCAGGTGCAGGTAAGGAAGCCCCTTGGACTTGACCAATTTGCCGACTGCAAAGGCTTCAATATTATAGGTATGGCAAGCCTGCCAGGTCAGGTCGATGACCGCATCTACACGGAAATCATCGATCATCTTCTCCAATAACTCCAGCCGGTAGGGATTGGGGCTCATGCAGGAGCAGGGGATCGCCAGGTATTTTTCTGCCAGAGCCACAATCGGGTCCGTGACGTTCGTGTCGGTCTGCAGTTCCAGTGTCTTGTAACCGGAACAGTTTTCCATGGCGACGATATAGGCCCCCATTTCTTCGGTCAGGCGGATCACTTTTTCAGTACCCAGACCCACCGGGCAACCGGTCAGCAGCACCCGGGGTGCCTTTGTTTGCCTGTTCTCAGGCTGATTGGCTACCTCCTCGACCACTGCATGCAGGTTTTTGATCATCTCTCCTTTATTGCTGCTGAAGCTGCGGGACCAGGCAGCGGTGAGCATTTCCATTCCGCTGAGCGGTGGCGGATCAGCTCGGTTCAGGTCGAACATGGCCTTGACAGCCTGATTTTCTTTATTGATAACCTCTACGGCCTCCCAAATGTCTTGGTCACTGATGCTGACCTGCAGTTCTTTCTCTAAACGGTTTTTTAAACATCGTAATTCTTCCACCCACAGATCAAATGATGCCTTGGTGTTATTTACATGGGGAAGTTGCATAACGTGTACCGGTTTCAAATCCTGCATCATTTCGAACATCTTTTTTTTACCGTCGCAGGTGGTCTCGCCTACGATGAAGTCGGAAAAATGAAAGAACGGGCAGGTATCTGTGGCGGCAAATCCATAAGAGGATTTAATTAATGGGCAGAGATTGCGCGGCAAGGTTTCCTCTGCAGCAGCAATCGGGTTCTCACTCATTCCGCAAAGCCCCACCGGGATTGCGCCTGCTGCCAGGATCAGTTCCTGGGGGCAATAGGTGCAGTAAATACCGACCACTTTGGCGCCGTTCTCCTTGGCTTCTTTTATCCGCATCAGATTGACTTCTCTGGCACTGGCGAATCCTTGCATAAATTCGTCTAACATAAAACAGAATTCTCCCTTCTATAAACACAGTCCGCGGGGCGATATGGTTGGCTGGAGTATCTCAGCATAGGCTCAGCATTTCTGCCGGAATCCCAAGCGTTTACCATATGGACACACAGCAACACATAGCCCGCAAACACATCGTTCAATCTCAATACCCCATTCCTTTTTACGATTCTCCATAAAATTGAAGCACTTGGCCACATCCAACCGCTCACTATCCGCTTCTCGTTCATTAAATTCCCGCCCTTTTATCGCTCCGGCCGGACAGGCAAGCTGGCATATATTGCAGTTGCGGCAGGCGGATTCAATGGGTTGGGCGGTTGCCAGCGGAGCATCCGTGAGGATGCTGGCCAATCGAACCCTCGGTCCCTCCCAAGGGGTAAGGAAAAGATTATTCTTGCCAATCCACCCTAAACCGGCTGCTCTGGCCACCAACTTATGTGATACGAGGGCAGCCAAACGTTCCTTATATACACCATAGGAGGCCGGAACGGGATAAGCCCTCCAGCCATTGCGCTCCAGATAATTGGCTATTTTGGCGGTACCGGTATTCTGTA
>JAAYCZ010000012.1 GCA_012729495.1 Syntrophomonadaceae bacterium
ATCAGGGTACTATATTTTATGCTTTTTCAAATGCTTTCACTGCATTTTTGATTGTGCAAAATCCTTAATTATATTTTGCAAACCACGATAGCAATGCATATAATAATTAAGGCTTGATCATTGTTTTATTAATAGGAGGTTGCTTGTCTTGCTAAATGAAAAGAAACATTCTTCTTTATTTGTAATCATATCAATCCTGTTTGTTACCAGTTTGCTATTGTCCAATGTAATTGCCGGAAAATTAATCTTGATTGCCGGATGGGTTTTACCGGGGGCGGTTATCCTTTTTCCGCTGACCTATATATTTGGAGACGTTCTTACCGAAGTATACGGATTTCAAAAAACCCGCCTGATTATTTGGCTGGGTTTTATCTGCAATCTATTAATGGCGGGAATCTTTATGCTGGTTATAGCCATACCATCGCCGGAATTTTTTGAGTCTGAATCAGCTTTTGCGACCGTGCTGGGGATGACACCCCGCATTGTTTTTGCTTCGCTGTTGGCTTACCTGACTGGTGAATTCTGCAATTCCATACTGCTTTCGCGTTTAAAAATATTGACTGCGGGGCGGTTTCTCTGGCTGCGCACGATCGGTTCAAGTTTGGCTGGAGAAGGGCTGGATACGATCATCTTTATTACGCTGGCTTTCTGGGGTACGTTGCCCGCATCCGTCCTGGGACAAATGATGCTGTTTCAGTATCTCTTCAAAGTCACTTACGAAGCGGCGATTACTCCCCTGACGTATTGGGTGGTTGGTTACCTTAAACGCCGGGAAGGCTTTGATAATTATGATTACGGGGTAAAATATAATCCCTTCCAATTTGAATAGACGGGATTAAAAACAGGCTGGCCGCTTGGGGCAAGAACGATCCTCCGGGGCTATTGACATTGAATTAGCGGGACTTGGTATTATAGCCTTTGTCACCGTAAGGCTGCAGTTTTTCCAACCAAATGGCTTCCAATAAGGAGAGTTCTTCCCGGTCAACCTCCAGACTTTTTTCATCGGGATCCAGATATTCAAGTACTTCAAAAGCAAAATTATCAAAGCCAAATTCCTGTAGATCCGCTTGCAGGTCTTTGATAAAATTATTTCCTCCCATTTTCATTTCGAACTGTCGGGCCCTGATTTTAGCCTCCACATTCGGATTGCTGCCGATAAATATTTTGCCGTTGACCAGGTTTTTGATCTGATAAACTCCGCCGCGGGGAGGGTTTTGCTTATATCTTTGCTTCATCTCTTTATGCTTATCCACTTTTGTTTCCTCCATTTTCATTGTCTAATCAAAGTAACCGGGAATGGTATTTAAATCGATCCGGCTTTTCATGAAATCACCCCGACCGAGTGCAATCAGTTGACCTTTATCATTATAAAGAACGGATTCGCCGATAAATAGATTACTCGAGCTGTGTTTGATTTCTCCAATAGCGGTTATGATTCCGCTTTGTACAGGCCGCAGGAATTGGGTAGTAAATGAAACCGTGTAAACCATAGCGTCAGTTATAGTTGAATTAATCGCAAAAAAAGCAGCGTCATCCAGTAGTCTGAAATAACCTGAGCCATGCAGCGCCCCGGCACCGTGATGATGCCGGGGATTAACCCGGGTGGAAATTTCAGCCCGTCCCTGGCTTATAGTAATAGTGGTATCGTCATAAAGATGTATATTATAAGGTGCTTTTAAATATATCTGTTCCAGCTTTCGGAAATGATCATTCATATCCTGTTTCAACCTCCCGTTTGAATTGAAGTACAGTTTATTGTAGTGTAACACTTATTCATCCAGGAAAAAATTGTTGTTTGGGTTAAAAGCAATTCCGATTTAAAACTGAGCTTTGTGGTTGACTCTTTAAAAATCTGTTACAGTTTAAGATTTTAATATAAAATACATGTTAAAATAAGGAATAGCTTTGATTTTAAAAAAATGTCTGGGTTATTGGAAGTATCTAAGAACAAAATCTGCCGGCAAGCGTTTGCAGCTATAAGGCGGGGTTGATAACTTCAGACTGCCGGCATAAATAGAGGCGGGGAGGGTATTATATGGCTGATGAGATGCAATTTGTGGTGTTCAAATTAATTTATGGTGAGCAAATATCAGAGTATGCGATTCCAATTTCCAATGTGCAGGAAATCATTCCTATGCCAGTACCGACCCGTTTGCCTCAGGTTCCTGATTTTATTGAAGGGATCATTAATTTGCGCGGTAAAATCATTCCGATTATTGATTTGAAAAAGAGATTTGCCCTGGGGGAAACAACGGCTGCGCAAGATAGACGCAGTATTATCATTGATATGGAAGGGCAGATTATTGGCATTATTGTAGATGAAGTTAATGAGGTACTGAGATTGTCCGCAGATAGGATTGAAGCGCCGCCGGCAGCGATCAGCGGTATAACTGCTGAATATTTAACCGGGGTAGGCAAGCTGGAAGACAGGCTGCTGATCATTCTCGATGTTAATAAAATTTTTAATGAAGTGGAAAAAGATGCTTTAAAGAATGCCAGCATTTCAGCCTGAAACGAAACCTTTCTGAAATAGCCTGTAGTTACAGGGGGTTCTTTTACGTGAACGAGGTGGAGCAGTGCGGATTGGTATTGATATCGTTGATATTGACAGGATGGAAGCGGTGGTAAAAAGAACACCGCGTTTTCTTAACCGGGTGTTCACTGCAGGTGAATTGGATTATTGTCTGGCCAAACCCAACCCATATCCTTCCTTGGCGGCCAGATTCGCGGCCAAAGAGGCTTTCCGCAAAATTGATACCAGCTTGTGCCGCGGGATACGTTTCCGTGATGTTGAAGTCACTATCATGGAAGGGGGTAGGCCGGAATTGATGTTATCTGCTTCAGTTTTGGCCAGTACCCAGGAATTAGGCATTAATCGCTGGGAAATTTCTCTGGCACATTCGCGTAATCAAGCGATTGCAGCAGTTATTGCTTATAGGGAGTGAAACTTATGAAATTAATAAGAGCAGATGAAATGAAAGAGATTGACCGCCGGGCCAGCAGCGAGTATCTGATTCCCAGTATTGTTTTAATGGAAAACGCAGGACTGCGTACGACCGAAAAAATTGCGGAATTGCTGGACGGAGTTGGCGGCCGTAATATTATTATTCTGGTCGGTCGCGGAAATAATGGCGGTGACGGTCTGGTTGTCGCGCGTCATTTACTTAATGCTGCGGCCCGGGTGAATGTTTTTATGTGTGGCGAAGTCGGCCAATTAAGTCCTGATGCCAGAACCAACTATGAAATTTTGGCCCGGATGACTAGCCGCATTTATCCTTTACGAGAGGAAACTGACCTGCAGTACTTTATCATGTCCTTGCTGGAAGCGGATATGGTGGTTGATGCTATTTATGGCATTGGTTTCAGAGGCAGTCTGGGAGAATTTGAGGCTCGTTTGGCAGGACTTGTAAATCAAAGCAAATGTCCGCTTCTGGCGGTTGACATACCTTCTGGTTTGGAAGCGGATACCGGACGGATCAATGGGGAGGCTTTCAAGGCTGACTATACGGTGACTTTTGCTTTACCCAAGCTGGGCATGGTTCTGGGAAAAGGCCGGGATTACGTTGGACAACTTACGGTAGCTGACATATCAATCCCCGGAGCTTTGCTTCTGGATGAGCAGATAAAGCTGCAGATGATTACCGAAGAGATGGTAAAATTACATTTTCAACCACGTCTGCGGGAAACACACAAGGGCAGTTACGGTCATGCCTTGATCATAGGCGGCTCTCCCGGCATGAGCGGGGCGCCGGTAATGGCATCCTGGGCGGCATTGCGCTGCGGCACCGGCTTGGTGACCCTGGCCCTGCCGGAAAAAATAATGGGTGCAGCCAGTGTTGTTCCTGAGGTAATGAGCCGGGGATTACCGTCCACGCTTACCGGAGCAATTTCCGGCGAAGCATGTACGATTATCGAAAATTTATTGGGAACAGCTTCAGTATGTGCCATCGGGCCGGGGATGTCACGCTATGCAGAGGGTAACATGGTGGTGAGAACGGTACTGGAAAAAGCCGGCATACCGGTATTGATTGATGCGGATGGCTTGAATGCGCTGCAGTCAGACGTAGGTATTTTAAAAGACCGACAGGTGCCGGTGGTTATTACCCCTCATCCGGGCGAGATGTCACGTTTGACAAAGTTATCCGTCGAAGAAATTCAAAACCAACGTATAGAAATCAGCCGCCATTATTCGGTAGAATGGGGGGTTACGATTGTTCTGAAAGGTAATAATACGATTGTGGCCCTTCCTGGCGGGCAGGTTTTTGTCAACGTAACCGGCAATCCCGGCATGGCCACCGCCGGCAGCGGAGATGTTTTAAGCGGCATTATTACCGGACTCATCGCCCAGGGTTTAAAACCAACTGACGCAGCTGTTGCCGGCGTATTCCTGCATGGCCGGGCCGGCGATACTGCTGCCAGGCAGCTGGGGCAAAGATCAATAACCGCTACTGATCTTATTTATAGCTTGCCAACGGTAATTAATGAATTGGAAATGAAAGCAAAATAAGCTGCATTCTTAATAATAAAAGTACGAAGGGGGCAATATTGATGCTGGCCAAAGATATTATGACCAGAGACGTCATCACGGTTAGACCGGAAGAAGATGTGCAAAAAGTAGCCCAGCTCCTGCTGGACAATAAAATCAGCGGGGTACCGGTCGTTGATGTCAACCATCAGCTGGTGGGGATAGTTACGGAAAAGGATCTTATGATCAAAGCTACCGAACTAAAGGTGCCATTCTATATTACATTATTTGACAGTATTATTTTTTTGGAAAATCCCATACGTTTTAAAAACGATTTGAAAAAATACGGTGCTTCGCAAGTGAAGGATGCCATGACTGAAAAGGTATACTGGGTGGAAGAAGATACTCCGGCAGCTGACATTGCAGAACTCATGCACAAGGAAAAGGTTAATCGCGTACCGGTGGTCAGACACAAGAAAGTAATAGGGATTGTAACCCGCAATGATCTGCTGAAAACATTGGTTAAAAGTAATGGATAATCGCAGCACAAGCTGGGCAGAAATAGATTTAGGAGCCTTAAAAAGAAATTTTACCGCCATAAGAAATTTATTGCAGCCGGATACGATGTTGATGGCAGTAGTAAAAGCCAACGCTTACGGTCATGGTATGCTACAGGCGGCACAAACCTGCCTGGACAACGGAGCCGATTACCTGGCGGTGGCCAACCTGCAGGAGGCTCTGCAACTTCGCCAGGCGAACATATTGGCACCCATTCTGGTTTTGGGCATTGTTCCTCAGGAACAAGCCAAGTTATTAATCAATAATGATATTGAGACAGCGGTTGCTGATTTGGAAAGCGCGCGGGTTTACTCGCAAGCTGCCAACCCTCATCATCCGGCCCGACTGCATATAAAAATTGATACCGGAATGGGAAGAATCGGTTTTCCGTTTGATGATCAGTCGGCCGAAGAGATTGAAAAGATTCAGCAAATGTCCAATGTTTCGGTATCAGGTATTTTCAGTCATTTCGCTGTGGCAGACATTGAGGATAAGGAATTCAGCCACCGGCAGAGCAAACAATTCAATGATTTCATCCGGCGACTTGAGGACATGAATATTCATATCCCCATTAAACATATAGCCAATAGCGCAGCGGTCATGGATATGCCTGAAACCCAGTATAATATGGTTCGCTGCGGAATTATCATGTATGGTCTTTATCCTTCCGCGCAGGTGAAAAAAGAAAATCTTCCCCTTGAAGTAGTGATGAGGCTTAAGACCCGGATAAATTTCCTTAAAATTTTGCCTCCGGGCAGATCGGTTTCTTATTGTCGTTCTTATATCACGCCACGGGATACCTTGGTGGCAACTGTACCTATCGGATATGCAGACGGTTACAGCCGGCTTTTATCCAATCGGGCCTGGGCTGCGGTACGGGGGCAAAAGGTGCCTCTGATTGGAAATGTATGTATGGATCAATGTATGTTTGATGTAACCGGGGTTGAAGGGGTAAAAACCGGCGATGAAATGGTTCTTTTTGGCAGACCGGAGGATGGCATTACTGCCGATGATTTGGCTGAAATAACGGGAACAATCAATTACGAGGTTGTTTGTACGGTTGGACCGCGTATACCCAGAATATATATTCAGGAATAATATAAACAATTATTGGATTTGCGGGCGAAAGTTCATGTCTATATAATAGTGTATGTAATCATATATTTATTTATATGGAGGTGTTCTTTTTGCCGGACTCCAAAAGGATCGTAATTAATGTACCAGCAGACCTCCTGAGTGA
Organism: Syntrophomonadaceae bacterium; assembly: GCA_012729495.1. GTDB lineage: Bacteria > Bacillota > Syntrophomonadia > Syntrophomonadales > Syntrophomonadaceae > Syntrophomonas_B. Next base: position 6,264 of record JAAYCZ010000012.1, read on the forward strand.
AGTTGATACATTTTCAAATATTGAAAATAAAAATCGCAGTGAAATAGTAAGGGAAGCAATTGTTTTATATCTGGCAGAACGAAAGAAATTCTTAATGAAAGAACAAATGAAGAAGGGATACCTGGAAATGGCAGCAATTAACCTTTGCATTGCCGGTGAAGACAACTAAAATGGCGAATACAAGGAGTTACCTAAGCAAAAAGTGCTGGAGTGATTAACATTATGATTAAAAGAGGTGAAATTTACTTTGCCCAGTTAAATCCGGTGATAGGATCTGAGCAGGGTGGATTAAGACCGGTGCTGGTGGTCCAAAATGATATTGGCAATCAGTATAGCCCTACAACAATAGTGCTGGCCATTACCTCGCAGATAAATAAAGCCAAGCTGCCTACCCATGTTGAATTGAAAGCGGAAATTTACGGTCTCGAAAGGGATTCGGTAATACTGACTGAACAAATCAGAACCATAGATAAAAAGCGCCTCAAACAACGTATCGCTATCCTGAATGAAGAGACGATGGATAAAGTCGACCAGGCTTTAGCCATTAGTATAGAGTTGCCCCATAAACAAAATACATTATAGTATTAAAATATTATTAAGGCATTAAGGCAGGTTCTGTATTATGAACCTGCTTTAATTTTTAAAGCTGTGCTCAGATTATTGATTAAAGTTTTAGAAGAGAAGTCTATTTCCTGCCATGATCTTTTATGATAATAATAGCCAGTAATTAATAGGGAGGGATAAGTTTTGCAGCCAGTAATAGGGATAACCTGCAATTATAATCAGACCGAGTATCAGTTTTGCCTGCGAGAATACTATTGCGACTCAATCAGTGCCGCCGGAGGTTTGCCGCTGATTCTTCCTGTTGCCCGTCAGATTGAACTTTGTGCGGCCTATTTTCATCTTTGTGATGGTATATTATTTTCTGGCGGGGGAGACGCCGACCCGTATTTGTTTGGGCAAAGTGCGGATAAAGACCTCGGTGAAGTAAACCCCCGACGGGATGAATTTGAAATACAGCTGGCACGCATGGCCCTGGCCGGGGGCAAACCGGCTCTGGGAATCTGCCGGGGTTGCCAGATTTTAAATATTGCTGCCGGGGGTACGATTGTCCAAGATATAAAAAGCGGCTTAATGCACGACCAAAAAGCTCCCCGTGACTACCCGATTCATGATATATTGATCGAAAGCGGCAGCCTTTTGGAAAATATCATGCAAACCGACCGTATCCGGGTAAACAGCTTTCATCACCAGGCAATCGATAAGGCAGGCGATAATATGGAGATATGTGCTTTTGCCGGTGACGGCATCGCTGAAGCAGTAGAAAGCCGGATAGGATCATTTTATCTGGGGGTACAATGGCACCCCGAATGTATGAAAGATCAATATTCCCGCAATTTGTTCCTAGCTTTAGTGAAGAAATCAAGACATTTTTAAACTGAAGATTATGGCAGCCAAACATCCGAACGCTAGCGGTTGAATCAACATAAAATGTAGAACAAGGGAGGAAAGCAAGAAGATGTATGCGATTCGAGGCGGAAAAATAATTACCATGGATCAGCCCGGCATTATTAACGATGCCATGATATTAATAGAAGGTGA
>JAAYCZ010000082.1 GCA_012729495.1 Syntrophomonadaceae bacterium
GTAATAAATCCTTGAAAATGAATGAAATCTAACATTGATATGGAAGGATGATGGATATGAAAACCAAAATTACTGAGATGCTGGGAATAAAGCATCCAATTATTTGCGGGGGGATGCTGTGGCTGTGCAAACCTGATCTTTGTGCCGCCATCTCCAATGCCGGCGGACTGGGCAATATTACCGCCGGCAATTATGATACCGGTGAAGAACTGCAGGCGGCGCTGCGAAAAACCAAAGCGTTAACCGACCAGCCTTTTGGGGTAAACATTACCCTGCTGCCGTCCTTTCGCATTACCCAGGAAACCTATGATGACTATTTCCGGGTTTGCTGTGAAGAAAAAGTAGCCGCTATCGAAGTATCGGGCGCGCCGGCCAAACGTTATCTGGATCAGGTGCATGAGGCCGGGATTAAAATATTCCATAAGGTCGGTTCTTTAAGACATGCCCTGAACATCGAAAAACTTGGTTATGACGGCATTTTTGCCGCTGGTATTGAAGAAGGCGGACACCCGCTTAACGATGATGTTACCACCATGGTGCTGACTCCGCGGATTGCTGAATCGGTAAAGATACCGGTAGTTACCACCGGCGGGATCGCCGACGGCAGAGGTCTGGCGGCGGCACTGGCACTGGGTGCCGAGGGGGTCATGATGGCCACCCGCTTTATCAATACCAAAGAATGTATTGTCCATGAAAATATAAAACAGGAAATCATCAACCGTCAGGAACAGGATACAACTTTGATTTGCAAAACCCTTAATTTGCAAGGCCGGGCGCTTAAAAATGAATTGACTCAAAAGGTTTTGGATATTGAAGCGGAAGGCAAAGATCTGGAACGGATCTTCCCGCTGATCACCGGACAAAGGGTTAAAGATGCCTGGAACAATGGCGATGTAAATGGCGCGGCCTTCATGGTGGGACAGTCGATCGGCCTTATCAAGGATGTCCTCAGTTGTCAGGAATTAATGGACGGCATGGTAAAAGATGCGGAAGCTATTCTGCGCCGCAATCTGGAAAGATTCTAATCGGATTTTGCTTGTAGGTCAGAGTGGATTTGGCTTGACCGCACAGTAGATCAAGCCAAATCCAGACGGGGAGGGGGTTGTTTATGTCCGCGTATGATGTGGTAGTAGTCGGGGCTGGCAATGGGGGGTTAACTGCGGCCGCCAGTCTGGCCCAGAAAGGCATGAAGGTTTTGATGCTGGAACGGCATAATGTCCCGGGTGGATGCGCGACCAGCTTTTGCCGGGGCCGATTTGAATTCGAGGTGGCTTTGCATCAGTTAAGCGGATTCGGTACAGAAGCCAAACCGGGTCCGTTAAGAATGTTCCTGGATAGCCTGGGTGTGGCGGATAAATTGGAATGGGTCGCCATGGACAATCTCTACCGGGTGGTTCTGCCCGGAGAATTGGATCTGATTCTCAGCAGTAATCGCGAGAATTTGATTGCCACCTTGCAGGAACGTTTCCCGCAGGAAAGCCAAGCGATCGAGGAATTTTTCGATTTGGTCTATAAGTTTTATTATGAAATCATCCGGGCCTTTTTTATGAAGGATCCCGGGATTAATAAAGAAAAGTATCCGCTCTATTTTAAATACAGCCTGAAATCAGCCCAGGAAGTGATGGATGAATTCTTCACCGATCCGCTGCTGCAGGCTGCTATTTCCGTTTACTGGTGTTATATGGGACTGGGACCCAGTCAGCTGACTTTTTCCGATCTGGCGGCGCTGCTGTTTGCCTATTTGGAATTTAAACCTTTTCATTTGAAAGGTGGTTCCCAGGCTTTGTCCAATGCTATTCTGGATCAATTCCTGGCCCATGGCGGCGAAGTGAGATTTAACTGTGCCGCTCAAAAAATACTGGTCGAAGATGGACATGTTACAGGCGTTATCACTGAAGACGGTGAGGTAATTGCCTGTCAATATGTGGTTTCCAATGCCTCCAGCGTGGAAACTTATGTTGACCTCATGGAACCATCGCCGGCGGCAGACAAGGAGATTCAGAAGATGTCCGGCAGTACGGTTGGCCCCTCCTCCCTGACCCTTTATATTGGCTTGGATTGCGAGCCGGAGGAAGTCGGGATCAATGAGGCGACCAATTTTATTCTTACCGGTACGGATATGAATCGTGGCTATGAGCGCTTTAAAGTGCTGGATACCTCGGAAGACATGCTTTTACTTACCTGCTATAATCTGCTGGATCCGGGCTTTGCCCCACCGGGCTGCACTCAGTTGGTCATCGTGGGTTTGAAATATGCCGAGCCGTGGATCGAAATACCGCCGGCAGATTATTATCAGACCAAATACGCAGCCGCTGAAGGATTCCTGAAAAATGTAGAAAAAGTATTTCCCGGATTGCGTGAGCATATCGAGGAAATTGAAGTGGCTACACCGATTACCCATATGCGTTTCCTGGGACAACCCGGAGGAGCGATCTATGGCTTTGACCAATTTGCCAAAGAAAACTCCCTTTTTACCAATCATAAATCTCCGGTTAAAGGATTGTATCTGGCCGGGGCCTGGGCTGGCAGCGGCGGCTTCCAGCCGACTCTGACTTCCGGCGGACAGGCCGCCCGGGCGATTATGAAAGATTTTAAGGGGGTGGGAAAATGAAAGACTTCCGCGAAGATATAGAAGGTTATCGTGAAATTAAACAGGAGATGGAGGTATGCCGCAAGTACGGGATCGATTACCGGGTACAGAAAGGCCGCCGCGCTGAGGTGGTAAATCGCCTCCATCCCAAGGTTTTGAAACTCAAGCTGGCTGATATTATTCAGGAAACGCCTTCTACCAAAACGCTGCGCCTGGTTGCCCGGGAAGGAAGTCTGCCCCCTTTCCAGGCCGGTCAGTACATCAATCTGCAGGTTGAGATAAACGGGATCAGAACCAGCCGTCCCTACAGTATCTCCTCCTCCCCGCATCAGATGGCTTATTATGATATTACGGTGCGTAAAATTGAAAATGGTTTTGTATCAGCTTATTTATTTGACCGGATCAAGGTAGGAGAGGAGTTTGAAAGTTCCGGCCCGGCCGGCAACTTCTACTATAATCCGTTGTTTCACGGGCAGAAACTGGTCTTATTAGCAGGCGGCAGCGGAGTTACACCTTTTATGAGCATGATCAGGGAAAATACCGATCTGGGACTGGAGCGGGAGATCCACCTGTTCTATGGCAGTAAGACCAGTGATGAACTTATTTTTCATGATGAGTTAAGCGCCATCAGCGCCCGCCGGTCTAATTTCCATTACCACCCGGTTCTTGAGAACCCTGCGGCCGGTTATGGGGGATTACGCGGAATGATCAGCACCGATCTGATCACCACTGTATTGGGGGATCAGGTCATTGATACCTATTACATCTGCGGGCCGCAGGCCATGTATGATACGCTGCTGCCCCAGTTGCAAGCGTTGTCGATTCCTGCCCGCAAGATCCGGCATGAAATGTTTGGCACTCCGGCAGATATCACCGCCCAGCCAGGATGGCCCCGGGGGATAAGCAAAGATACCACCTTCACTGTCAATGTGTTGGGTAAGAAAAGTCTGCCGGCCCAGGCCGGAGAACCGTTGTTGATAGCTTTGGAAAAAGCCGGACTGGTAGTACCTTCCCTCTGTCGCTCGGGGGAATGCAGTCTCTGTCGGGTGCAGCTTTTGTCCGGCAAAGTGTTTCAGCCGCAAGGGGTGCTGCTCAGAGAAAGTGATCGGCAATATGGCTATATCCATAGCTGTAAGTCATACCCACTGGATGATCTGGAAATTCGTCTGTAATTATTAGCGGAATGGTTGCAGCATCATTAAAAAAACAGATATGCAAATCCGGAAGGGAGACATGAAAATGGGAGAATGGAAAAAGGGTGCCTGTGTATTATGTGCCCAGGGATGCGGACTGGAGATGATGGTGGAAGATAATCAGATCATCAAGATTCGCGGGGATAAAGAAAACCCGCGCTCCCTGGGATATTGTTGCCGTAAAGGACTGAGTATGGCCCATCATGTGCACAATGATGACCGCCTGGCCTATCCGTTGAAAAAAGTAGGTGATCATCACGAACGCATCAGTTGGGAACAGGCACTGAGTGAGATTGCTGAAAAAATGCTGGCCATCAAGGAAAAACATGGCGGCAAAGCTTTTGCCTATATGGGCGGCGGTGCGCTGGGCGGACAGATGCAAGTAGGCATTGGATTGCGTCTTTTGAGTTTCCTGGGTTCCCGTTATTATTATTCCTCACTTGCCCAGGAATTTTCCAACAGTTTCTGGGTAGATGGTCGTGTCACCGGTAAACAAAGCCTGGTCACCATGCCGGATGCGCATAATGCCGATACGGTGGTGGCCTGGGGCTGGAATGGCTGGATGAGTCATCAGGAACCGCGCACCCGCGTCTTGATACTGAAATTAAAGAAAGATCCGGATAAAAAACTGATCGTCATCGACCCGCGCCGCTCGGAAACGGCGGAACGGGCCGATATCCACTTGCCCATCCGTCCGGGTACGGACAGTATGCTGTTGAAAGCCATGATCCGCATTATCCTGGACAAGGGCTGGGAAGACCAGGCGTTTATTGAAGCACATGTCAGCGGTTGGGAGGAAGTGAAACCGCTTTTTGCCGGTTTTGATGCCCAACGTGCAGTCACTGAAGTCTGCGGCTTGGATTACGATACGGTGGTGGAAGTCACCCGTTTGCTGGCCCAAACCAAATCATGCATCCATCAGGATCTGGGCATCTATATGAACCGTAATTCCACCATCAACGCCTATATGCTGCATATCCTGCGGGCGATCACGGGACGCTTCTGTGTAGAAGGCGGCCAGATCCTGCCGGCTTTTCTTTTTCCCATGGGCAGTGACAGTGATGAGCGCAATCCCAAGACCTGGCGTACGGTCAAGACCAACATGTTCCCAATATTAGGTTCATTTCCGCCGGCGGTATTTCCGGAGGAAGTATTAAACGATTCTCCCGACCGCATCCGCGCCTTGATTGTCAGCGGCTGTAACCCGCTGCGCTCTTATCCGGATACGCAGGCCTATGAAAAAGCTTTTGCCGGGTTGGAACTCTCGGTATGTCTTGAAATCGTCTATAATGAAACCGCCCGTCTCAGTGATTATGTGCTGCCCTGTTTAAGCTATCCCGAATCCTATGATACCGTCTGTTTCAATTATTCCTATCCGGACTTTTATTTCCAAATGCGGCAGCCGGTGCTGGCACCGTTAAGCAGTGAAAGCCGGGAAGGTTCGCGAATCATTCTGGAGCTTATAAAAGCCATGGGCTTCTTGCCGGAGTTTCCCCAGTCGCTTTATGATGCCGGTAAAGGAGGTATTTCTGCTTATTTAGGTGCGCTGGGGGGCTATGTTCAGGAAAATCCTGCTCACGCTAAACTGATTCCGCTGATCTTGGCGGAAACTTTGGGAACGGCGCTCGGTTCTGTCAATCAGGCCATGATCGTAGGTCTCCTGGTTTCCAGCAGCTCAGCATTTAAGGCCGGCGCAGCCGCGATGGGTTACCCGGCTGATTTTTCCATGATTGAAGCCATGTACAAGGACATCCTGGCGCACCCGCAGGGACTTATTCTTTCCCGCTTCCAACGGGACAACTTCAGCATGCTGAAAACCGAAGACAAGAAATTAAATCTTATGATAGAAGAACTGCTGGAACCGCTTCAAGCCGCTACCATTGAAAATGAAATCGAGAAATTAAAAATGTCGGCTGAATTTCCACTTATCCTGCATGCCGGTCTGCATCACGAAACGGTTGCCAATACCAGCCTGCGCAATCCCGCATGGAACAAGGACAAACGCTGGCTGACCATGCTGATGCACGCAGCGGATGCCGCCCGGCTTGATTTGGCTGACGGGGACAAGGCGATCATCACTAGCCGGGCAGCTGCGGCCGAAGTGGAAGTGGAGATCAGTTCATATGCTGCGGAAAAATGCGTATATATCCGCCATGGACAGGGCCTGGTTTATAATGGGGTAAAATACGGAGTCAATGTCAATGACCTGGTCTTGACCACAGACCGTGATGAAATGTGCACCCCCATGCATCGGCGCATCCCCTGCCGGGTGGAAAAAGCATAATCTGCAAAACAATATGATATAATGCAAGCCCTTAATAAAGAGACATTGATAGCTATATTTATTTCTATAATTGCAAAAGATTGCAAGCTAAAACAGCCTTAGTCCGATGGAACTTCGAACTAAGGTTGCATAAACTATTTAATTTCTTTGTACTGTCTACTTAACAGGGTGCAGTTCATTTGATGTTGCAGGCTTGTTTTTTTGGGACTGGCATTAATGCATGGATGGCAGAGGAAGATTGGTAAATAAATTATTTGCAGAGTTGCCGATATAGATCTTCGTATGCGTCCAGTTCTTTTTCCAGGCTGAATTTTTTCTCAACCAGGTCACGGGCGGCCTGACCCATCTTTTTGGTTAGCTGCGGATTATCCATCAAGGTACGGGCTGCCTGTGCCAACTCAGCTTCATTGTGGACGTAAACCCCCTCCCGACCATCTTCAATAATATTAAGGTTACCTGGCACGGCGGTTAAAATACAGGGCAGACCCAGACTCATCGCCTCCAAGGCACCCTGGGGTTGCCCTTCAGCATGTGAGCTGTTGACGACTACGTCTGCTTGCAGTATCAGGGTGCGTACGCTTTCATGGGGTAATTCACCCATGTAGGTGACCCAGGGTAATTGTTCGATACGTTCCAAAATCTGTCGGCTGTACTCGGGATCTATGAGCGCTCCAATAATCACAAGTCTCAAGTTAGGGTAGGCCGGTTGAATTTTTTCCAGTGCATTGATGAGCAACTCGAAATTTTTCACTGGTCTGAACCCGCTGGGAAAAAGAAAAATAAAATCATCCGGCTTGAAATCAAAGGGCAGAAATGTTTCACGTGAAACATTTGGGAAATAAATTCCCTGGGGGATAACCACCAACCGAGGCCCAAGCGCCGGGTATGGAACAGCAATTAGCTCTCTGAAATCCTGATGAAAAAGTACAATTTTTTGGGCTGAATAAAGGCTCTTTCTGACCAGGAGGGATTCCTTTCCATGCAGATCAAAATGTAAATCTGTACCGGTAGTGGTAAGAAGAATAGGAATATGCTGTGCAGGAGGTATTTTATCCAGTAAACGTCCCCAATGCAACGCATGAAAGGCATGGATCAATGCATAGCTGTTTTCAGCCAGCTTTGCCTGCACCTGGATTAAGGCATCCCTATCTTCCAAGGAAACTAAATCAGTCACAAAACCGCGTTTCTCCAGACCGGTTTGCAAGCGCAGACTGGTAATGCTGTTGCCGCGCTGACTGCGCTTATAGGGGGAGATCATCAATACTTTCTTTTGGATATCTGACACAGTTACCACAGCAACTCCTTACCTAATCATATCATTAGATTTTTACCTAATTACATTTGACAACCGCTTTGATATATTGCTGTTTCCAAATATTAAAACACTATATTAACGCTTTGCAAAAATATTCTTTACGTTTTTGCATTATGCAAAATCTTATCTAAATAATGGTTTTTAAGAGCTGGAAACATTCAGCATAACGTCCTGCTCCACTGGTTATACCACGATAGCGATTCAGTCCTTGTACAGCATCATCATAAGCGATATCAGCCAGCTGGGATTTATGTGCTCGCAAGGCAGCCAATTTCAGCTGCATGAAATCACTGATGTCAACCACCATATTATATGGGCTGAGCGGGGTCCAGACTTCATAGGCCCAAACTTTATTGACTGACCAGGATTGCTTGCCACAGGAGGGGAACCAGGGGCCGGCAGCGCGTTTGCAGGCTTCCAGCACCAAGCGGGAACATTGCTGATGATCGCGAACTTCTTCTCCGCCGTGGGGCAGGAATACCATGCTCGGCTGGCGGGAACGAATAATGCTGACCAGGCTTTCCACCAGTTCCTGGCTCCAGGTTATGTATCCGTCGGGTTGGTGCAGAAATACCAAATCCTTTACCCCTAATAAAGCCGCCGCCCTTGCTGCTTCTTCTTCCCGCCGCCGGGCAAGTTCTGCCGGACTATAGGAGAGGCTGCCGGACTCTCCGGATGTCAGATAAACGATCGTAGCCTGATTTCCCTGGGCAACGCAGCGGGCAATCGTGCCGCCGCAACCGATAACATCATCATCTGGATGAGGTGCGAAGACGAGCAGATTTTCCATTAAATTACCTCCGGACAATTATTCAATGCAAGTTGACGGGCGTTACGTAAGTAGTTTAAGTATAGCCAAAATTAAGGCTACTGATAAGAGCCTAAAATATTGATAGTCAACTATTCAGTATTAACATTAATATCAATAATTGTTATAATTTTAATAGCGAAATATATGGAAACGTAAAAATTAATTTTGAAAGGCAGGTTTTGTTTGTGAAGTGGGAGACAGTAAATTTAGATATTATGGATAGCGGGGTAGCCATACTGACCTTTAACCGGCCCGAGTATTTAAACTCGGTTAATGATCAGCTTTGTTATGATGTACCTGCGGCCTGCAAGGTAGTTGCGGAAAGAGAAGATATCAAGGTGCTTATTATTACCGGTGCGGGCAAAGGTTGGTCCAGCGGCGGAGATGTTTCCACCCTGTACAATATGACTACTCCGCTTAACTCTAAAATGACGTATGACTTTTCCACCGGGGTGGTCGAGGCGATTTATGAACTGGAAAAGCCGGTCATTGCTGCCGTCAATGGGGTAGTTGCTGGTGCGGCTCTGTCTTCCTGCATGGCCTGCGATTTGATTATCGCTTCCGAAAAAGCCCGCTTTGGCTTTACCTTTATGCAGCTGGCATTTTGTCCGGATAGCGGAACTTCCTATTTTCTGACGCAGAAGGTTGGCTATCACAAGGCCGCTGAAATTCTCTGGTTCGGGAAAATACTCAGTGTGGACGAGGCCAATGAATTAGGCTTGGTCAATAAAGTGGTTCCCCATGATGAACTGATGCAGACAGCCATTGCATGGGCAGACAAAATTGCTCACCTGCCGTTAATCACGGTAGGACTGGATAAGAAATTACTGCGGGCCTCATTGAAAAATGATTTCTACCAGCAGTGTGAGCTGGAGGCCCTAAATCAGGTTTTGTGCTGGAGCTCCGAGGACTTCAAGGAAGGTTGCCTGGCGTTTGCAGAAAAACGCAAACCCAATTTCAAAGGGAAATAATCTAATCGTTAAACGAATTCAAACCGGAAAAAGAGTAATTCCCGGAAAATAAAAATCCGCTCATGATGTAATATGCTCCCCTTTGAGTAGACCTGAAAAACAAAAATTCAGGACTACATAAAGGGGATTTTTATGGGAAGAGGGTATAAATATTGAATATGTTTTTATCACAGATCCGGAAATAAAAAGGAACCCTCCAGAAGGTCTCAAGGGCAAAATAAAAGGACCACCCCGATTAATGGGTGGTCCCAGGAAAGTGGAACCCTATGGTAAATTACCATAAGTCTAATTTCATATTATTAAACCTAAATCCCATCGGTTAAGCAAAATCAGTATTTTAAAGAGCCTTTTTGTGTTTGGCATGGTAATGAGTATGCAGCAGTTCGTGGGATCTATGTCCCAGCGGCTCGTGCAAGAACTCATCATAAAGCACTTTAACCTCAGGATTATCATGCGATTTTCTGATCGCCATGGCCTGATCTTCTTCGTAGATTGCCTTAATACGCTGAATACGTTTTACATTGGCCTTGGTGATGGGCTGTCCACCGCCGCCGATACAACCGCCGGGGCAGGCCA
>JAAYCZ010000083.1 GCA_012729495.1 Syntrophomonadaceae bacterium
CATATTATTACATATATTACCACAAGTCTGCCGTTGCCGGTATTTATCGGCCGGCAAAAAAGTAATATTTCCCGTTGACATTGACGCCGCGTTAAGGTTTAGGATGTCTATAGGGGGTGGCACCAATGGATTATACGATAAACAAACTGGCCCGGCTGGCGGGGATTAGTACCAGAACACTGCGTTATTATGATGAGATTGGCCTGTTGCGCCCACCCCGGATGAATTCATCCGGTTACCGCTACTATGGTCAGGCAGAGGTGAATAAACTGCAGCAGATTATGTTTTATCGTGAACTGGGCTTTAAACTGCACACCATTGGAAAAATTCTTGAAGCGCCTGACTTCAACCGGGCTGCCGCGCTGGCTGAACACCGTGAGCAGCTCTTGGTGAAAAAGCAGCAGTTGGAAGTATTGATAGCCAATGTGGAGAAAACCATGGCGGCACAGGAAGGAAGATGCAATATGTCTGATCGGGAAAAATTCGAAGGTTTTAAACAAAAGCTTATCGATGACAACGAAAGTGAACATGGTCAGGAAATCCGTGAAAAATACGGGGAGGAGGCGGTGGAGTCTTCGTACCGGAAATTGAAAAGTATGAGCGCGGCGCAATATGCGGCCTTTGAAAAGCTGACCGAACAGGTCAATGAAGCCATCCGGCGGGCTTATGAAGACGGTGATCCCGGCGGGGAACTGGCCCGGCAGGCCTGCGAGCTGCACAAGCAATGGATCATGCAGTCTTGGTCGCAGTATTCGCCCCAGGCGCACCTGGCGTTGGTGCAGATGTATGTGGATGATGAGAGATTTACCGCCTATTACGATAAAATCGCTCCGGGATGTGCAGTGTTTCTCAGGGATGCCATGAAGTTATATACCGGTATTGCGTAATTGTTATACTGTTACAACCTATTAGAACTTATCGGATTTCATCATATTTAGGTTTACGATACAATGAATTTAAACGAGTTATCGATTGTCCTCATTATATATGGGAAGATCTCACAGATGATTCTAATGTTTCATTTTGCAGGGAGCAAGCGTCATATTTCAAGGTTCCATCGTTCTGCTGGCGCAGTATTTACAGCCGATCCTTACCAATGCAGCTATTGCGGAAATCACCTGCGCCGGTTCCCTTATGATCATGGCGCACACCCTGCTGGTGATTTTCATGGCCAACCTCGGCGCCTCATTGGGAACGTTTATCGCCGGCGCAGATATTATCCGGCAAATGGTGCGGTATTAAAGAAACCATCTGTATTCGCGCTTGTTGTATAAAATGCGGCGTATCTGTACCGTGTCGTCCTTAATTACGAAAAACACCAGATAATTTTCAACCATCAAAAACCGGTAGCCTTTGGCTTTCAATGCAACGTCCCTTACAAAGGGACAACGTTGCGGCAGTTCTGCCAGACTGCCGATTTTTTCTACCAGCAGGTCATAATATTTGATGGCAGCCTGCGGCGACAGTGTATTCAGATAGCTTACAATATCATTCAAGTCCATTTTGGCAGCGGAATATATCTTGATCTTATACCTGCCCATGTACTTTGTTCCTCATCTGCTTGGCAAATTCAAAAAAATCTTCACCCTCGGCACCATTGGTTATTTCTTCCTCTGCTTCGGCCAGTTTAATATAAAGATTTATGATCGCCTGTTGCCGTTCGTACGTTTCAAAGCTCATAACAACCATATCGCCCACACCGTTTTTGGTAATAAATATTGGTTCTTTGGTATTATGGCAAAGCTCTGAGATTTCATTGGTGTTATTTCTTAAATCAGAAATAGGTCTGATATTTGTCATACCCCTCACTCCTTGTATCAATATTTATATATTTATTTTATCATAATTATGATATTGATGCTATCACACTCACTGGGCAACACCAGGGAAATCAATTACAATTGGAAGCACTCAAATAAAATCTCGGGGAGAACTTCGTCAGCATATTACCAGGCCGTTGATACAGCCAGTTTAACAGCAGCACCAACTCCGGCACCTTCAACAGACAGCGAATTACCGCTGACCCTGGCAAATTTTAGGTTTACGATACAATGAATTTAAACGCCGGAATGGATGTTTACTAAATCCTGCTCAGTGGCCTGCTTGTTTTTTATTTTTGCTGCTTAATCTTTGATTATCTCTTGCGGATCTTTCACAATTAAAACCATGTTATTTGCCTTGGTAAGGACCCGCAATGAGACACTTCCTATCACTGCACCTTTTAATGGCCCATTGCCACGGCTCCCCATCACTATCAGATCATAGTTGTTTTCTCTTGCTTCATTAATAATTGTTTCTGCCGGATCACCCATCAGAATCAGTTCGGTTATTTTTACATCCCCTTCATTAACGTCTTTCCTAACTTCACTGAGAATATTTTGGCACTCGCCTTTGACTTCGTTTTCATTGAAATATTTTCGGGCAAACAATACTCCTTTTCGTGAGTAATAATCAACATCATATGCGACTTGGAGAATCACTACTTCAGCGTTCGTCAACTTGGCTAGTTCAACTGCTTTCTGATAAGCCATCTTGGAAAAATGTGACCCGTCGACTGGTACGAGAAATTTTTTATACATAATCATCCCACTCCTCCATATGTATCACTTGCTTATATAATTATAGCATTTATCAAAAAGCTTTACTCTTCCCGGCTGGCTGAGGGCGCAAGGGGGCAAGCAAGAACCGTCCCCACTTGCGTGCACTTGCGCGGCTTGACTGATTGGCAAAGTGTGCTACAATATCGAGATTGCCTGTTAAGTATGATAGAAAGACGGAAGTTCAGGCAAGATGATCTTTATTTCTTCTTCAGCGTCTTCCCTGCGCCAGTATACTATATCCAATGACCTTATTTCCTGCCTCTATCGGGTTTTTCTTTAACCGGTTGGGAATTTGACGTTTTCTATTTTTTCTATCAAAATCCTGTATAAATATGGGGAATAACGACTGTAGGTAAATGTATAGCCGATGGACAACAATGGAGATTACATATATTACCACAATTCTGCCATTGCCGGCGTTTATCGGCCGGCAAAAATTAATTTTTCCGTTGACATTGACGCCGCGTTAGGCTTAGGATGTCGACATAATTCCTTATCAAATAATTAATCCCTGATATTTACAGGAAATCCAACGGATAGCGTCGAATAATAAAGACCAAGGCTGACGATTTGATACTGTCGCCGTAGACGGGACGGTTAGGGTTCCGAAACGTTTTCGGTGCAAAAATACTTATATTCTTGCAAAATGATAAATAAATACTCGCAGGTGGTATAAAATGTTTCGGATTTCTACGAATCATATATCTGAGGGAATGGTCGTTGGAAGGAATATAACTGATGTCAACGGTCGAGTTCTTCTTACCGCAGGACAGGTATTAAACAGCAGATACATACAGCGGCTACGGGCATTTAATATAAAATATATTTATATTCAAGATGATCTGGATATTATAGAACCTGTTCCAGTGGTTCGGCCTACCACGATTTCAAAGGCGACTGCCAGTTTTAAGCGGTGCTACGATCAATGTCTAAAAACCGGAAAAGTTAATGTGCAGACTGTGCAATCCCAGGTGGATAACATTATAAAAGACCTGATGAGTAATAACGACATCATGTTTGGAATGGCTGAGGTCAAGGAGTACGATAACTACACCTATGAACACAGTGTGAATGTATGTATCTTGTCACTTGTTTTAGGGATAAGCCAGGACTACAGCAAGCTGCGGTTGCAGGCACTGGGCATTGGTTCCATGCTTCATGATATCGGCAAAATTAAAATTCCGCTGGAAATTATCAACAAGCCATCTGCACTCACTTATGAAGAGTTCATTGAAGTAAAGAAACATCCCTTAACCGGGTATAATATTGCCACTGAATCCAATGATCTTCCCCGGGGTGCTGCGCAGGCCATTCTGCAACACCATGAACATATTGACGGCCGCGGTTATCCCCGTGGTATTGATTATACGGATATTCATGAATATGGACTGATCGTTGCCGTTGCTGACGTATTCGACGCTCTGATAACTGATCGGCCCTACCGTCGCGCCTTCAGCAATTATGAGGCTATCCAGATGATACAGCAAAAAACCGGCACTCACCTGTCCAAGCGCTTTGTAGATGCCTTGTTAAGGCATGTAAATTTGTATCCGCCAGGTACGGTGATGGTTTTGTCCAATGAAGATATGGCGCTTGTAACCCAGGAGAATCCAGCTGACAAGAACCGGCCCCAGCTCAAATTAATGTTTGATGCCAACGGGAAGGCTTATGAAATGGACAACGTAATGGATCTGGCCGAGCATAAAGACATCTCTATTACAAAAGTCCTGGGCACTGAGGAAGCCGAGAGCAACCTGGCTAAATTCCTGCAGATACATAAAAGCGGCTGAGCTGTGTCGCTCCCCTCCCCCAACTTGACGGATTGGCAGAGTATGCTACAATATCGAGGTTGCCTGATTACTTTGATAGAAAGACGGTATGGTATATAAATGATAGGCCGACAGTGGCCAGGTAACCTGGGGACAAACGGTTGCCAACCGTATCATCAAGCTTACCCCGCAAGGCGCATCAGATTAAAGTGATTTTCGGGGACAGTCCCTAAAAATCACTTTTGAGATCTATCCCTCAACCGATCACTCGGTTCCGGGATTTTTTTTTTTGGAGATTTCTATTCCCTCATGGTATAAAACACTGTGATTTTAGATATCTTCTATATGAGGTGATACAATGTTTGGAAACGGAAATGCGGGCCGTATCAGGTCATTGATTATGGATGCGGAACGCCAGTGCGCATGGGATGAGTTCATGCAGGAATACATTCATAGCCCTGAAGTTTTATGTGATCGTGAGATTTTGGATTACATCCAGAGTATCCATCATTTTACCCTTATGGATCATTTTCTTTATCAACCATGTGAACCGGAAAATTTATTCAAAGCCCTGCATTACATGAGCTGCATCGCCCATGACCTGGCCTCAGACACCTTTCAGGACGACGATGAACAACTCCGGGAAAACCTGACCAAAAACTTGTTCCTATGCATCAAAGCGCTCAATCATAACGAGGTATAGGGACTCTCCTATCGGCATTTTTATTGTAGATTTTGCTCAAATGATAAATAAAGTTTTTTAAAGCTCCAAGAAATGTCTAACACTTCTTGGAGCTCTTTTTTGCTTGATTATCCTTACGATTCTTTAAATATCAACTACCTGGGGGTTCTGCCAAATATAGTTATATTGTTGCCGCTGGAGAAACATACCGGAAATAAGCAGATCAGACCAGGAGGCTGAAAAATAAGGCCAGCGTAGAAGGAGGTATTATATAATGGAAAATAATTAAACTGATATAAATATTGGTAACATTCGGATTGATTTTTGGGGACTGTCCCCGAAAATCACTTTACGGGAGGAGGTAACGTATATGTGTGATACGATGGTGGCTTTGGGAAACTCCACGCGGGACGGGCGGGTTCTGTTTGCCAAAAACAGTGACCGCCAGCCCAATGAACCGCATATTATGATCCATTTACCCAGGCGTCATTATGATCCCGGCACCCGGCTGCAGTGTACTTATATAGAGGTGGATCAGGCGGAGGAAACCTTGGCGGTGCTTTTGCTAAAGCCATCCTGGATCTGGGGCTGCGAGATGGGCTGCAATGAGTTTGGGTTAAACATTGGCAATGAAGCGGTTTTCACCCGGGAAAAATACGGGGAGCCTGCTTTGACCGGCATGGACATGATCCGCCTGGCCCTGGAAAGGTGCCGCGACAGCAGAGCGGCGCTGGACTTCCTGATCGAACTGCTGGAACGCTACGGTCAGGGCGGCAACTGCGGCTACCGCAAACCTTTTACCTACCATAATTCCTTCCTTATAGCTGATAAACAGAGCGCCTGGGTTTTGGAAACCGCCGGCCAGTACTGGGCCGCCGAGAGGGTTGACGGGGTACGTAATATATCCAACGGTCTCAGTATCGGCAGTGCCTTTGACCGTTGTCACCAGGAACTGATCGAACATGCCCGCCAAAAGGGATGGTGCAAATCAGAGGATGATTTTGATTTTGCCCGCTGCTATAAAGACCCGCTCTATACATATTTCAGCGGCTCGGATAACCGGGGCAGCCTTTGCCGGACGGAGCTGGAGCGGCAGCGGGGCGAAATTGATACTGCCACTATGATGACCATTTTACGTAAGCACCAACCGGCGGCAGAGGGCCGCCAGTTCCGCCAATCCTCCCTGAAAAGCGTGTGCATGCATGGCGGCGGGATCATCGGCGATCATACCACCGGCAGTTATGTGGCATCGCTGGGCGAAGCGGACTGCGTCTACTGGGTTACCGGTGCCTCTACGCCCTGTCTGGCGGTTTTTAAACCGCTCTGGCTGATTGATAATAATCCGGTTCTGTATTCGGAAACTGAGCAGGAGCAGGCCGTTGCTTACTGGCAAAAACGGGAACTGTTCCACCGGATGGTGTTAAACGGGCAGATTCGAAATCTGGATGAATATCTGCAAAGCCGGGATCAGCTGGAGGCGCAGTGGCGGCAGGCGGTTGACGTCATGCAGACTGACCGGGCCGATGACGGCAGAAAACGGGACTTTATGTGCAAGGCCTGGCAGCAGGAGGATGAACTTCTCGATGCTTTCATCCGCGAAAACAGCGCTCAGCCTGCCCGCATAAAAGGTTCCCCCTATTTCCGCCGCTACTGGCAGGCTCAGGAAAAGGCCAGAGAAAGGGGCTGCTGATATGCGCATCCTGATTGCTCCGGACTCTTTTAAGGAAAGTCTGAGCGCCGCCGAGGCCGCCACCCGTATCTCCGAGGGGATACGAAGAGTCCTTCCGGCCGCACAAATAACCCAACTGCCCTTGTCGGACGGCGGGGAAGGCCTAACCGAGACGCTTATCGCCGCCATGGCCGGCCGGATGCTGGAGCAAGAAGTAACCGCCCCCATGGGCAACCGGGTGATGGCGAGGTTTGGGGTGGCCGGAGATGATACCGCTATCATTGAAATGGCAGAAGCCTCCGGGCTTAATCTGGTACCGCCCGCGCAGCGCAACCCGCTGCTTGCCACTACCTTTGGCACCGGTGAGCTGATCCGGGCGGCGCTTGGTCAGGGTTGCCGCCACCTGATTATCGGGATCGGCGGCAGTGCCACCAATGATGGCGGGGCGGGAATGGCCCAAGCCCTGGGGGTAAAAATGCTTAACGCCCAGGGTGAGGATATCGCGCCGGGCGCCGCCGGTTTGCTGGAACTGGATACTATTGATATGTCCGCACTTGACCCGCGTCTCTCCCGTACGAAAATAAGTGTGGCCTGTGATGTTACCAATCCCCTGTGCGGTCCCCGGGGAGCATCCCGGGTTTATGGTCCGCAAAAGGGGGCTGACGCAGCCGCGGTTGATTTAATGGATCGGGCACTGGCAAGAATGGCGGAAGTGGTCAAGCGTGATCTTGACCTGGATATATGTGAACTGCCCGGAGCAGGGGCAGCGGGAGGATTGGGCGCAGGCCTCGCCGCCTTTGCCGGAGCAGATTTGCAGCCCGGGCTGGAACTGGTTTTGGAAATCCTGCAGTTTGATACCCTGCTGTCTGCCGGGCAGGACTTGATCATCACCGGCGAAGGAGAAATCAACGGCTCCAGTCTTTACGGCAAAGTCCCGGTGGGAGTTGCCCGCCG
>JAAYCZ010000084.1 GCA_012729495.1 Syntrophomonadaceae bacterium
CAAAAGTGAGGTCATCCACTTAAGCGGCGACAGCTATCGTTTGAAACATCGCCAAACCATTTTTGGCAATAACTAGGTGTCCAAAGTTATTTATCATTTTTTGTTCATTTTTACTTGACAGTTACACTGGCCTCCGTTATTATAGAAATAAGTCAATTTTTCATTCAGATCTATATTGGCAAGTCTCTGGATTTCAGTTTTCTTATCTAATTGCCTTAAGGCCATCATTTTTAATTTTTCTTTAGATGCCTTATTACATTTATCAGCATATTTGAGATACAGATCGCCAATTAAATATTGTAGTTTTATCCCTATTGAATATACTTCTTCGGTAGTTCGCGGACAGGAAAAAATATGCGCTGGTT
The DNA here is from genome assembly GCA_012729495.1 of Syntrophomonadaceae bacterium. GTDB lineage: Bacteria > Bacillota > Syntrophomonadia > Syntrophomonadales > Syntrophomonadaceae > Syntrophomonas_B. The sequence continues at coordinate 366 of JAAYCZ010000084.1, forward strand.
CATTTGAAATAATGCTGTAAGTGGGTTTATCTTTAATTCCGTGTGCATCAAAAATTGTTTCCTTTTTAGCATTCATCAAAATCATCTCCTTTTCTATATTTATGATTAATGGCATCATGCGCATTATCGAACTGTTTTGTCTGCCAATAAATATCAAGTCCTCCCTTAATATCTGCTAATTTTACCGCTTATACTTTCTATACTTATTCTTAAGCATTTTACGTGCCAATATGGATCAATAATTTACCGCAAATAAATAAAACGCCCTATTTTATGGGCGTTTTAGACATAAAGTATTTGTTACAAAATATTTTTAGATTTTACTTGCATTTTAACTTAAATTAATTTTGTAACATAAATGTCACAAAGTTGTGCGACAATTTTAAAAATGCAGCAGATATATTACATTTATCTTAATTCTCTATTTCATAGCTTTTCATTTTTCGATAGAGTGTATTTCTTGATATTCCTAGAGCAGCAGAAGCTTTGGTTACATTTCCGCCGTTCATATTCAAGGCTTGAATAATCATCTCCTTTTCCTGTTCCAAGGCTGCAAGTTTTCTTGCATGTCGGTTGTTCAGTACCGGAGCTGAAGTTGGCGGAGAATAACTGTTAATTTCCCAACTTTCTTTATTGTGGCCAATGGCAGCATGGACAATTTCCTGGGGTAATTGCGTAATCGTAATCTTCCCATCCTCACAGACCAGTAGTATTCTCTCCACAATATTCTGCAGTTCCCTGACATTCCCCGGCCAATCATAGGCTTGCAGACATTTGATAACCGCCGGTTGAACTTCGGTAATATGCCGATCTAATTTTGGTGACATGGTTTCAATAAAGAAATTAAACAGCAATTCAATATCTTCAAGTCTTTCCCTTAGAGGAGGGATATTAATTTGTACCACATTCAGCCGGTAATACAAATCAGCCCGGAAACGTCCTTCTTCAACCAGCTTCAGCAAATTCTGATTGGTGGCGGCGATGATTCTGACATCAACATTGATGAGCGTGTCTCCCCCGACTCGTGTTATCGCTTTTTCCTGTATCGCCCGTAAGAGGATGGCCTGCTGTTCAAGCGGCATATCTCCTATTTCATCCAGCAACAGGGTACCTTTATTGGCTAATTCAAATTTTCCCAGCCGCCCGCCTCGTTTAGCCCCGGTGAATGCTCCCTCTGTATATCCAAATAATTCACTGCCGATTAATTCGCGGGGCAGAGCTGCGCAATTAATTGCCACGAATGGTCCGTTACTGCGTGAACTGGCATTATGAATTGCTTGAGCAAATACTTCTTTACCGGTACCACTTTCTGCCTGGATAAGTACATTGGACATATTTTGGCTGGCCATTTCGGCTAGATTAATTGATTTTTTTAGCTGTTTGCTTTCTCCAATAATAGAGTCGAAAGTAAAATTTGCCTGTGCTCCGGAAAATTTATTAATTACCTGCTGAACCTGAGCAATGGGACGAAGTATAACTGTAGCTCCATTGACCTGATTGTTTTCATCATAAGTAGGCTTGGCCGAAGCCGTAGCATGTACTTGTCCGCGTCTGCCCTCCAAAAGTATTTCCACATCTTCATATTGCTGCCCGGATTCCAATAGATCGAGCGTTTTAGGAGCTTGGCCGCTAAACAGGTCAACAATATGAACGCCGATCAATTTATCATCCTGATAACCAATAATTTGTCTGGCGGTCGGATTCGACTGGGTGACTCTGGCATTCTTGTCCAGTACAATGACACCGTCTGACATGGTTTCAAAAACGTTGCTCAATTCATTGTGTAAATTTAAAATAGCTTGTTGTTCCTGCCGCAGTTCTTTTTCCTTGTAAAGATGACAATTCTGGGCTTTGTTAAGTCCATTAAAAACGGCCACGGCCATAAAATAGCAAGAGTTGTAACCACAGGCTGCACAGTTTCTGAAATCTTTTTCTTCCAGCTTATGCATATCGAAATATATTTTTTGCAACTCTTCCTCGGTCGGTATTCTTAAACGAGTTTCTTTATAGCGATTTTTGTAATTGTGATATTCGAATTCATTGTTCTGGACAAGATTGTTTATAAACTGATCCAGTTCGCGGTTTTTGTCTTTATCACTGGTACTTAATTCAGAACGACGGGCTACCGCATATTCTATTTCATCAATGGAGCGCTGATGATTTATACAGCCTGCGCCCATGTTACATCCTTTTTCGCAGCTTAATATATCAATCATCAATGGTAAATTAGGTTTCCCCTCCATGATTGCTTTCTCAAGATCGGGCAAATACTGCTCAAAAACAATCGGTCCTTCCACCCTCGTTATTGAACTGGCGGGTGTTTCAGGATAATGGAACAAATAAGATTCTTTAAGACCGCCGGGAGAAGAGTAATTAGTGGCAATTCCAGCCGAAATCGCATGATCAAAATCCCCGTCAGCCAGGGTTGCTAAATCGATCTTTTTTTTATGAAAGAGATCAGTCAGGGATTGAAATGTAACATTATATTTGACCAGATTATTCTCTCGTATTTCCCTGCGCTTGGCCAGACAGGGCGAAATAAAAGCAAGCTCTGCATTGGGATGTAGAGATTTAATATAAACCGCCAAACAATGCATGGGGCTGCCAACCGGAGCCAGATGTTCAATTAAGCGCGGATGCTCAAGTTCTATATATTTGACGATTGCCGGACAGGGCTGAGCAATTATGGGTATTTTTGCTTTTCCAGATTCTATCGCCTGGTGATAAGCGGCAATAGAAATCTCAGCTCCCAGAGAAACGTCGTATACTCCCCTTGCTCCCAATAATTTCAAAGCAGTGATCAATTTCTTTAAATCAAAATTGCTTTGAGCGGAAGGTGCTACCAGGCAATAAATTTCCTTTTTCTCGATATCCTTGCTAAATTGATTGGTATCATCAATTATATAGCGGGCACTTTTATCACTTTCTCCACCATGGCTTTTTATACAAGCTTCCACGCAACGGCCGCAGCCGATACATAAGTTATTATTAAATTTAACCACATCGCCGCTTCCATCACTGCATATCTTGACTGGGCATACGGCGATGCATTGATGGCAATTGGTACAATTTTCCTCTCTAATACCAATTACGTCGACAATTTTTTCTGCCATATAGAATATTCCCACCTTCATAAAATATTGATGCAGTGTAACAAACAATCGGTAAATTAATATTTACTAAAGCTATTATAAGATTTTTACCAATAAATTAACATGAAATATATTGTCGATATTTGAAGTGAACTCAAATTAAGATAAAAATTACAATAAACTTACAATATTATGCAAATATAGTATAAAGTTTATGATAGCCAAAACTTAAACCATTAAAGATGTGTTATTATGTAATTGCGCAGCAGAGAGTTGAGCAAAATGATATAATAGTCAAGAAACAATAAACAAAAGTGAAAGAAGATAATAATGTCTGGTTTTAATGATTTAGGAATTAATGCGCCCATATTACAGGCTCTTCAAGAGATGGGATTTGAATCCCCAACCGCAGTCCAATGTGAAGCTATCCCTCATATTTTAAATCAGGAAGATCTGATTGTAATTTCCAAGACCGGCAGCGGTAAAACGGCAGTATTTGGCGTTTCCATGCTGCAATTGATTAATCCCGATGATTTAGGTCCGCAAGGATTAATTTTAACCCCTACCCGGGAACTGGCGGTGCAGGTTGATAGTGATCTCAAACGGATTGGCAAACATCTGCGACACAGAACAACTGCAGTTTATGGTCAACATAATATGAATACGGAAATTGAAGCACTTAAAAAAGGTGCTGCCATTGTCACCGGAACTCCGGGCCGGGTATATGACCATATCCAGCACGGAACGCTCAAGACCAAGCATATACGCTTTTTAGTGCTTGATGAGGCTGACCGCATGCTGGATATGGGCTTTATTGACCAGGTCAGAAGGATTATCAGAACCCTGCCCAAAAACAGGGTGACACTGCTTTTTTCGGCCACCATCCCGCCGGAAGTGCAAAAGCTGTGTCAGGATTATATGAAAAATCCTTCCCTCATCGAGATCGAATCAGATACCATGACGGTTGATACCACCGAACAAGTATATTATCGAGTGCATGAAAATGAAAAACGTACCCAACTCAATCGTTTGCTGCAATTCGAGCGACCGGAAAGCTGCATCATTTTCTGCAATATGCGCAGTACGGTTGATCGGGTACACAGTTTTCTGACTCAAAAAGGGTATGCTTCCCGTGCCCTGCATGGAGATATCCCGCAGGTCAAACGTCTGAAAACCTTACAGCAGTTTAAGCAGGGTGATTTTCATTTGCTGGTGGCAACAGATGTTGCCGCTCGCGGTATTCATATTGATGAGTTGTCCCTGGTGATTAATTATGATATCCCGCTTGAAAAAGACGGCTATGTTCATCGTATCGGGCGTACCGGCAGAGCCGGAAATGTTGGACGTGCCTTATCATTGGTTACGAGCGACGATATTATGTCGCTCTATGAAATTGAGGAGCATATTGGTACTTTGATCGAAGAAGCGGAACTGCCAACAGATGAAGAACTGAAACAGCATAAAGACTTGGTTGAAGCATGGAAAAAAGCCAATGAGTATAAACCGCAGCCGCAACGAACAGCTGTAAATAAAAATACTGGAGAACAAAAACGCAGGCCGGCCCAGAATGCAAAATCAAAGCCGGATCGGCCTCGGGAAATCAATGCTGTCAGGCATGATAGGCAGGTCAGACCGCAGGATAACAGTGCTACCCGGCGTGACAAGCAGGTCAAGTCACAGGATAACAGCACTGCCAGACGTGATCAACAGATCAGGTCGCAGGATAAACGTACAGTTATTTATGATTTTCCCGAAAATAAACAAACCCGGCAAAGATCTGCAAATGACAATATTAAACCCAACAAATCGGAAAGAAATGCAACTGCTGCAGCCAGCCCGGTCCGCTCGGCGGAAAGATCTTCCCGGGTTCAGCCGGCAAAAACAGTTGCCGATCAAATACAAACCCCAATTAAGCCGGAAACATTATCTGATCAGCCATTGGCCAAAAAGAAACCTTTACTTGAAAGGTTGAAAGAGCGGCTGGGAATAAAAAAGAACCGCTAAAGCTATATTCAATTATCAAGGCAACTGTATTCTTAAACCCACTATAAAGGTTTATCATCCGTAGCTCCGCCGTCGCCAAATAC
>JAAYCZ010000085.1 GCA_012729495.1 Syntrophomonadaceae bacterium
GCATAGACTTCTGTTCCCGGTGCGATAAAAAGCGTTCCTCTTTCCTGGGCATTGTACAATCCGTAGGTAATGGCCGTACCGGATTCCGAGGCGATAAGAGAACCCCGGCTGCGGGTGCTGATATCGCCTTTATATAGCTCGTAATTTTCAAAAATATGATTTATAATCCCATTACCCCTAGTATCGGTCATAAACTCGCTGCGATAACCGATTAAACCCCGGGCTGGAATTAAAAACTCCAGTTTCATCACACTGCCGGTGCCGTTTAGCATCGTCATCAGTTCACCTTTACGCTTACCCACACCTTCAATGACTGTGCCTACAAATTCTTCGGGAACTTCAATAAAAAGTCTTTCTATCGGCTCATAAACCTTTCCGTCCATGGTTTTCAGAATAACCTCAGGACGGGTGACTGCAAATTCGTAGCCTTCCCGGCGCATGGTTTCTATTAAAATCGAAAGGTGTAATTCACCGCGTCCTGATACTTTAAAACAATCGGGCGTTATTTCCTCCACCCGCAGTGAAACATTGGACAGCAGTTCCCTTTCCAGCCTTTCTCTTAAATGCCGGCTGGTAACATAACTGCCCTCCAATCCAGCCATGGGGCTGGTATTAACGACAAAATTCATCGAGATGGTAGGTTCATCGATATTTAAAAACGCAATTGGGTCAACTGCTTCCGAACCACACAACGTGTCGCCGATGGTAATCCCTTCAATTCCTGAAATGGCAATAATTTCGCCAGCTTGGGCGGTGATTATATCAACCTTTTTTAATCCTTCATAAGAATAAAGGGTATTAATTTTAACCCGTTCCCGTTTTCCTTCCATATTACATAGGATGACTTCCTGATTTTTATTGATCGAACCGTTCAAAATTTTGCCGACTCCGATACGGCCTACATAGGTATCATAATCAATAGAGGAAATAAAAAGTTGCAGGGGAGCTTGCGCATCCCCGTTAGGGGCGGGGATCTCAGCAATGATCATATCCAGTAAAGGCTGCATGTCTTCTGCCGGATCATCTATATTAATTTTGGCAAAACCGGCTTTGGCCGAAGCAAAAGCAACGGGAAAATCAAGCTGCGATTCGTCGGCGCCAAGATCGATAAACAGATCCAGCAATTCATCCAGCACTTCTTGCGGCCGGCAACCAGGACGGTCAATTTTATTTATCACTACAATTGGCTTCAGACCGGCGCCCAGTGCTTTCTTCAACACGAAGCGAGTCTGGGGCATGGGACCTTCAAATGCATCCACCAGTAGCAAAACGCCGTCCACCATCCTCACGATTCGTTCCACTTCTCCGCCAAAATCAGCATGTCCCGGGGTGTCAACAATATTTATTTTAATGTCATTATAAAAAATACTGGTGTTTTTGGAGAGAATGGTTATACCGCGTTCCCGTTCCAGTTCATTATTATCCATTATTCTTTCCGGCACGACTTGACGTTCGCGGAATGAACCGCTCTGGGTCAACATTTTATCGACCAAGGTAGTTTTACCATGATCAACATGGGCGATAATCGCAATATTCCTCAGTGCTTTTGGAGACATTTGAGAAAACCCTTTCCATATTTATATTGAAAGCATCAGATTAAATAAGATTAACGAATTCATTTCGCTCCCTTATCTATAAAAACAACAGTCCTATTATAGCAGGGTGATTAATTCATTACAAATAGTATTAATAATATGAAGTAAGACAACGAATTCTTTTACCTCTCATAATTTTTGATTTTGCATAATTTAAAAAACGAGCAGGAGTATTTCGAAAAGCATAATATATTGTACCTTTATCTTCTTAGAGCAGTAGTATACCGAACAGGTTTTTTACAAAAGTTAAATTTACAAATATCTTAGTTAATTGCCGATTGCCGAATTAAATTTTCGTATTAGATAATGATTATTGTCAAATAAAATGTTTAATTTAATTAATTCAGGAATAAGTTTATACCGGACAAACAAGGCATTAACAGCAACAATCGCCCATAATCAGGACACGTTGCCTGGTGTACTAATTAAAAAATTCCGTTAAATAGCGTTGACAGTTGTCGAATAGGATGATAATATAACTCTTGCGCGGAACGAGAGGGAAGCGCGACGATCTTGATAAAA
>JAAYCZ010000086.1 GCA_012729495.1 Syntrophomonadaceae bacterium
ATCATGTTCCTGCCGACTGAAAGCCTCTATGCTGAAGTTGTAAAAAGACCAAATCTGATGGAAGATCTGCAAAAGAAATCAAGAGTAATTGTTGCCGGACCGAGCACCATGGCGGCTTTGCTCAATAGTCTTGCCATCGGCTTTCATACTTTGGCAATTGAGAAACGTTCCAGTGAAGTTTGGTTATTATTGGGCGTTGTAAAAACCGAGTTTGGCAAATTTGGTGATATTCTGGAAAAGACCCATAAGAAATTGATTGAAGCCAGTAACAGCCTGGAAAACGCTTCCCGCAAATCACGTACTATCGAAAGAAAATTAAGAAAGGTTCAGGAAATCCCCGCCGACGAAAACCTGAAGATACCAGGCATAGACATTATGGAAGCCGGAGAGGATAACGAAGAGAAAATATAATTTTAAAGTATTTGCTATATTCAAAGGACAGAAAGGGGTAGAAGAAGTGAATAAAAAACGTTGGTTGGCGCTGGGAATATTTATTGTGTTAATAGTGGTCTACATGACCAGTTCGATTGGCAACATCAAAGAAGAGACGCAGGCGAAAACTGCCATTACGAAGTATATCGGCGGTAATGGGCCAGCCTGGACAACAACAGTTTACAAGGAAGGCAGCGGCGCAAAACTGGCCCTGTTAAAAATCGAAGGCATCATCATGGAAAACGAATCCAGCAGTACCAGTTTCAGCAGCACCTATAACCATCGTGTCTTCTTGAAGCAAATTGAAGCTGCTTTTGCTGATCCGAATATAAAAGGCATTATACTGCAATTGAATTCGCCCGGCGGCGGAGTTTACGAAAGCGATGAAGTTTATCACCGTATCATGGAACTCAAAGCTAAATATAAAAAGCCGCTGGTAGTTTACATGAGCCAGCAGGCTGCTTCCGGAGCTTATTATATTGCCATGGCAGCTGATAAAATATATGCCAACCGCAACACCTTAACCGGCTCCATCGGCGTAATAATAAGCACCTACAATTACAGTGAACTGGCCAAAAAAATTGGGGTACAGGACGTTACCTTCAAAAGTGCTGAAAATAAGGATTTGTTAAATCCTTTGCGGCCGATTACGCCAGAGGAACAGTCGATCATGCAGGCAATGGTTAATGAGAGTTATGACTATTTCGTTAATATCGTAGCCCAGGGGCGTCAGTTGAATCGTGAAGATGTCCTGAAACTTGCCGACGGCAGGATTTATTCCGGGGCGCAGGCTAAAAATCTCGGTCTGGTAGATGAAATCGGTTATATGCAGGATGCCATTGACGGTGCTGCCAGGCTGGCCAAAACCAGTGATCCCCAGGTTCTGTTTTATGAAAATCCGGGGCCTGATTTTTGGCGTTTCATCACGTCCATGCGATCACCCGCCTTTGATTTACAGGGGTTGAGCGAGCAACTGCAGCAGCAGCGTGCCCCTCAGATTTTATATTTATCGCACTGATAAAGGAGTTGCTAAAATGAACGATGAGCAGAACATCAGTGACAAAAGCAGCGCATCAGACATACTAAAGCAGGAGACTAATCAATATTACCGGGTGGCCGGCTTCTGGATTCGCGCCCTGGCTTTTGTAATCGATCTGGGAATCATTGCCTGTTTGAATGGCATCATTTTTAATTCATTATTACCTGACCATGCCCAATATTCGGCAGTTTACAAAATAATAAACCTGAATAGTTTATTTCTCGGTATAATCGGTGTGATCTATTTCATTATTATGACTCATTACTTTCAGCAAACGCTGGGCAAGATGATTACCGGCATCAAAGTAATTCAGGCCGGTGACCAGCCACTGGACTGGACTACTGTGATTTTCAGGGAATTGGTGGCAAGAAGCCTGTCACAAATGCTGGGGCTTTACTTGGGTTATATTTTTTGTTGGTTTAACCGGGATAAACAGTGTTTGCATGATATGCTGAGTGATACCTGGGTTGTTCATGTCAAACCCCAGAGCGATTACAAAAGCGAATCTCTACGTTATTCGGCCAAACCCGCTTAATCAACGTACCTAAAGTACGCCTCAATCGCGGGTTCGGCCAATGCCTTGAGCTTCGCTTCCACAATCGCTCTGGCCGGGGTGATTACAAAAGCGAATCTCTGCGTTATTTAGCCAAACCCGCTTAATCAACGATAAAAAATCCCGTCATTAAGCGGGATTTTTGATGAGTAAATTGATAAGCCTGGTTTTGGTCAATTTAAATCTCCTCGGGAAGGATTTCATAATCTTCCAGGAATCTTTCCAAACGTTCCATTCCCTCTTTGATATTATCAAGAGAATTGGCATAAGAGATACGGATATAGCCTTCGCAATTCTGTCCGAAGTCGATGCCGGGAGTAACTGCTATATGAGCTTTCTGCAGAATTTCAAATGCAAATTTGTATGAATCGCGGGTATATTTTTTAACATTGGCCAGTGCATAGAAAGCTCCGGTAGGTTCAACTGCAGTTGCTATCCCCATGGCTTGCAGACGGGAAAGCAAGTATTTGCGCCTTTCATCATAAATCAGACGCCTTCTCTCCACCACCTGATCACAATCCCGCAGGGCAACGATGCCTGCTTCCTGGGCAAAAGATGAAGCGCAGATGAAAAGATTTTGCTGTAGTTTTTGCAGCGTTCGCATATAGGCCTTCGGAGCAATTAGATACCCAAGCCTCCAGCCGGTCATGGCATAAAGCTTGGAAAAGCCATTGATGACAAAAGTCCGGTCGGTATATTCAAGCATGGAATGTTCCTGTCCCGCATAGACCAGACCATGGTAGATTTCATCCGCAACAATCATCTGATCCGTATCGGCCAGGGATTGCATGATTTCCGGCGGATAAACGATACCGGTCGGGTTGGAAGGGGAGTTGACCAATATTGCGCAAGTGGATGGGTTTATAAGTTTCCCGATTTCTTCCTGACGGTAGATAAAACCGTCTTCTTCATTGACTGGAACCAAAACCGCCCTGCCATCCGTAAATCTCACGAAGTTTGGATAACAAGCATAATAAGGATCCGGCATAATCATTTCCTTGCCCGCTTCCAGCAGAACTGAAAAAATCAGCAGCATGGCAGGTGAAGTGCCGGAAGTAATCATAATCTGTTCCGGAGATATGCTCACTTTGTATTTACGCCAGTAATAGTTGGCAATCTCTTCGCGCAGCGATAGCTTGCCCAGGCTGTGGGTGTAATGGGTGTCGTCATCTCGAATAGCTCGCAATGCTGCATCTTTAACAGCTTCCGGGGTAGGAAAATCCGGTTCCCCGATCTCCAGGTGGATTACATCGATCCCTTGTGATTCCATCATTTGAGCTTTTTCCAATACATCCATAACAATAAATGAAGTGATATCGTTCAGTTTGGCAGGCAGGGATGGATTTCGCATTATTAAACTCCTTAAATTCAGGCATTTTATTAATTATATAGTTTTAGATTTACATTTTAAAGAGATTATAAATGCATGGGTGAAGAATGTTTATTCCCGGTCATGAACGCAAAAACTAAATAAGCAAACAAATCGTAGATGAAGAACAGAAAATTAAACAATGGCAGCATTAAAGAAAGGAACGAAAAGTTTGAAGTATTCCAGGATGATGGTGGTGGCTTTGCTAGTCGGTTTACTGCTAAGCCTGCTTAAGTCCCAGTTGTACGCATTACAGACTTTTGCTGGGGAAGATTCGGAACTTTCCCGGGTTATTTATGTGATGGACAGTAATCTCAGTAAAAGATTAATCACCCATGTCGAAACAAACGGTGAAAAATTGGTCGCGCTTACTTTTGATGATGGGCCGGATCCATTGTATACCAATGATGTGCTGGAAATACTGGAAAAATATAATATAAAAGCGACATTTTTTGTGGTAGGTGAAAATGCCCAAGCTCATCCAGAGCTTATTCGCCGGGAAATTGATGCAGGACATGAAATCGAAAATCATACTTACACCCATGCAGATTTAAGCCGGGCCAATGCAGCAGGAACGGAAGAGGAGATAAAGAAAACCGATGCTTTACTGGGCAGGATGCTGAATCGGAATATGAAGTATTTTCGCCCGCCTAAAAAATTGTTTCGCCCGGAAACAATTGATATAGCGGAGCGTAACGGCTACCAAACCGTTTTATGGACCATCTGTGTTGAAAATGCCCAGTCCCCAACCCCTCAAGCGATGGCGAAGAGAGTTATTGATGCAGCCCGTCCAGGTATGATTATCCTTGCTCATGACGGCAGATTGGATCGCAGTAAAACCTTGCTGGCACTGCCGATTATAATTAAAGCCTACCAGGAACAGGGCTATCAGTTTGTGACCTTGGACGAACTGCTCAAAACATCAGATGCTTAGACTATTTTGTCTCACCCTTACCCAAAAGTCATCGACCTTTTGGGCAGGGAATTATTCTGTTTGGATCCGGACCATAAAAGAGCGTTAAGCAAAAAATTCTACTCGAAAATAGTCATCCCTTTAGGTAAATCACAACAACTCATAAGATCGCCGGTTTAATAGGAAAATCTATTAAAATTAACGGCAATGAAAATATATTTTAATATTTGAAATAAAGACAGGTAACTTTATATAAGTTAAGATAGAAATATAAGCATTAAAAATTGTTTATCGCGAATTGAACGTTAATAATGAATGAGAGGAGGAAATAATTTGGATAAGATTGAGGTTAAATTTAAG
>JAAYCZ010000087.1 GCA_012729495.1 Syntrophomonadaceae bacterium
CCGGGACGGCGAGATGGCTCTGCGCTATGCCGCCGCTGGTTTTATGGAGGCGGAAAGCAGCTTTCGCAGGGTTAAAGGATACCGTCAAATCCCGGTCCTTTCTGCTATGCTGGTGGCTGAATGCTCATCAGACACTTTAGAAGTCAAAACTGCGTAATCCGGCGCTTTTAGATGTTATTTGGAGCATTTCTGCGTTACTCCAATTTCTACGACGGTTGGGACACTTTCCTGAGTACCGCCCTGACTGTGTTGCGTGCACAGCCACAAGAGTTTGCTATTTGCGGTGTTAAAATGACGCCCAGAACGGACACCGTAAGTCCCGCCAATCCCGCGAGGCACATGCCGGTGTGAACGGATTTTGAGATGTTTTTCTCATTTTTCGCGCCCCACTGCTGAGCTATCATTACGGCAGCGCCCGTTGACAGCCCCGTAAAGAAGTTTATGCAAAGGTTTGTGAGCGTTCCCGTAGAGTTTATGGCGCTGAGCGCCGCCTTACCGACAAATCTGCCGACAATGACCGCGTCCGCAAAATTATACAGCTGCTGGCATAGCGTTCCCAAAAAGATAGGCGCGAAGAAAATGAGCAGCTGCTTCCATATAACGCCCTGTGTAATCCCGTTTTTCTCCATTGTTTTCCTCTTAGACACAAGGGCGATTGTAAGCCAATCGCCTTTGTCGTATCAGTTTCTGCAGCGCCACTGTCCGCCGGAGGTCTGATAATCGACGAGCTTTTTATAAACGCCCTGCTTTTCTATAAGCTCCTCGTGGGTTCCGGTTTCCTCCGCAGCTTTGTTTTCAATAACCACTATCCTGTCGGCATTTTCTATGTTGCGAAGCCGATGGGCGATAATTATCGCGGTTTTGTCCTTTATCAGGCAGGATATTGCCTTCTGGATGTAGTATTCGTTCTCTGCGTCAAGGCAGGAGGTGGCCTCGTCGAGGATTATGACCGGCGCGTTTTTAAGAAGCGCTCTCGCGATGGAAATGCGCTGCCGCTCTCCTCCCGACAGGGATTTGCCGTTTTCCGCGAGAACCGTGTCTATACCCTCGGGAAGTCTCTCAATAAACTCGTCGCAGCAGGCGTTTCTTGCCGCCTCCAGAACCATCTCCCGAGTAGCATCGGGATTTCCAATCAGGATGTTGTTATAGACCGTGTCGTTAAAAAGCACGACCTCCTGAAAAACACAGCTGACATATTTCCAGTAGCACTCCTGCTTGAGCGCCGAGATATCCTGTCCGCCGACGGTGATGCGACCGGAGCCGGGCGTATAAAAGCCCGCAGCGAGGCTTGCTATCGTTGACTTTCCGCTGCCGGATGCGCCCACCAGAGCCGTTATGCAGCCCTGCTGCGCCGTGAAGCTCAGATGCTCCAAAACAGGTCTTTCATCATAGCCGAAGCACACGTCCTCAAAGCAGATATCAAAGCCCGTAAGCTCCGTTTCCAGCTCTCCCCCATGCTCCGGCTGAGCCAGTAGAGTTCTTATGCGCTCGGTGGATTTTTGCATGTACATTAGTGTCGGCATGAGCGAAAGTGCCGCGGAGGCCGGCCTGTATACGATATAAATCGACGCAAAAAACAGTATAGCCGTAATAAGGCTCATTTGTCCATTGCTGATGAAGGTACCGGCAAGGTATACTACAAGTCCCACCCCCAGTTGGAGGAATGCATCCGCACCGGCGGTGAACACCCCGGACATCGTTTCCACTTTCAGGGAGCTGAGTCTCAGCCCGTCTAGTGCCTTGTACAGCTGCGTTTTTTCGTTGATGGCCAGTCCGTTGGCTCTTATTTCCTGCATTCCGCCTATATATTCGTGGAGCTTGTCCGAGGCCTCGTGCTTTGATACCAGCTGCTTTTCGGTGAGTCTTTCCTGGGTTTTCATCGTGGCCAGCTGTATAAGCACCGACAGCGGCACAAACACAAACGCCTCCAAAGACAGCCGCCAGTCAAATATCGCCAGCAGCGCGAAGCTGAGCGGCACGGTTATAATGCTCGAATAAAGCTCCGGCACCACGCCGCTGAGAATGCTTTCGCTCTGGGCGCAGTCGTCCATAAGCGTACCCGCAAGCTCGCTGAGATTTGTTCGGTTTATGTAGAACATAGAAAGGCGGCTTATTTTGTCCGCCATGGAAAGCCGCAACCTCTCGGATTCGTGATAGGTTGGAATGTTGGTTTTTCTATACTGAATTCTCGTGGCGACGATCATCACCACCGCTGCCACAACGCCGACGGCGGTAATCAGCAACAGTCTCTGGATATCGAGCTTTTCTGCCTGCATACCCTTTAAAACCATTGAGGCCATTGCCATCGTTACCACCAGCGGAAGCAGCACGCAGAGCTTTTGAATGACCGTTGCGATTATGGAGGCTCTGAGGTCGGCGCTGCCCTTTGCTGTTATCACATAGTGCTTTTTGAAGTGGTTCATCCCAGCTGCGCCTTCTTTCCGACGCGCCATTGAATGCTCTGACTGTATTTGTCCCACATTTCGTAGTATTTCCCCTTTTTCTCCATAAGCTGCTCGTGGGTTCCCGCCTCTACAACGCTGCCGCGCTCCATGACGAGGATATTGTCCGCAGACTGCACCGTGGGCAGGCTGTGCGCTATCATAATGACTGTTTTGCTCTTAATAAGGCTGTCCAGCGCCTGCTGAATTTCATATTCGTTCTCCGGGTCCGCCGAGGCCGTGGCCTCGTCAAACACCACTATCGGAGCGTCCTTAACGATTGCTCTGGCTATTGAAATTCGCTGCCGCTCACCGCCGGAAAGGTGGATGCCGTTTTCTCCTATAACCGTGTCATAGCCTTGGGGAAGCGCAGTAATGAAATCGTGGCAGCGGGCGGCCTTAGCCGCATTCTCAACATCCTGCCGGGTTGCGGTCTCCACGCCGCCCTTTATGTTGTCAAAGACCGATTGTCTGAAAAGAAACACATCCTGAAAGACGAAGGCGGTATTTTTCATAAGGCTCTCCTCGGAGATGCTCCTTATTTCCTCGCCGCCGATGCATATTTTTCCCTCGTAGGACTCCCAGAATCGCGCCAAAAGCGCCGCTATTGTGCTCTTGCCGCTGCCCGAGGAGCCGACGATTGCCGTGACGGTACCCGGCTCGGCTCTGAAGCACACAGCCTTGAGCGCTTGCGCTCTGTCGCCGTTATACGAAAAGCTGACGTTTTCAAAAGAAACCTCGCCGTGCTGCGCGTCTATGCTGCCCGATCCCCGCGCCAGCTGCTCCACTCCCATGATGCGATTGACGTGGTCAAGGGCGGTTTCGGCTCTCACCAGCTGGTTTGTAACGCCCGCAAGCTTTGGCACCACCAGCGCCACCGACGGCACGAGCACCAGAAAGAATATGAAATCCGCTGCGTCAAAGTCCGCGCTGCCGCTCACACCTGCAATGAGCATCGCCGTTGGCGCCAGCAGGAGATACAGGTTACTCAGTATTCCGGCAAAATAGCAGCGATACTTTTCCCAAACGACCGTGTAGGGTATTACAAGCTTCGTATAGTCGGTAATCGCCCCATGCAGCTTGCTCACGGATTTCGAGGTCTGCCCGAACATTTTTACCACTGAGATGCCCCGGACGTATTCAACTGACTCGTTTCCCAGCTTTTCAATGGCCTCGAGGTAGACGTCCATCATGTTGTGCGCGCCGCCCGCGCCGTAGGAATTTGACTTTTTGCTGAACCACAGCGCCACGGCGAGACCGAGGCAGATGGCTATGGCATAGCGCCAGTCTATGGCAAACATTATGACCGCAAGAAAGCACGGGTTTGCAAAGGCGATTACTACATGGGGGATTTCATGGGCAATGAAGGACTGCACCTGCCCTATGTCCCCGTCGATGATTTTATATATTCTGCCGCTGCCCTGCTCCTGAAGCGAGCCCATGGGTATTCCCGCCAGGTGCCGGCAAAGCTCTGTTTTCATTTTCAGTGATATTCCGAAGGCCGCCACATGGGAGCATATAAGCGACGAAAAGTCGAGAATAACGCTGGCGCAGGCTCCGATGAGCGCTACAAGCCCCCAGCCGTAGATAAGCTGCCCGCTCAATCCCCCCGTCCCGGCGTTGCTCGTAAGTGCCGCCGAGAGGATTTTTATTATTGAAACATATGGCATATACATAGCCGCCGCCGACAGCACGGCCAGCAAAACGCTCGCCCCTGTCCACCACGGACTTTTCATAGCCACCGCTAATATGTCCCTAAGACCTGATTTCTTCATCATGTTTTTCTCTTTCTCAAAGCATACGACAAGCCGGTTTTCACCGGCTTGTAGACTATTATATATTTCTTATGAGGCACCGCGAATTATGCTCTCCTGTCATATCTATCTGTCCGCAACTCGTGCGGCAACTATCCTTTGCAGCTTTGCAGAAACGATAGTATGCGCAGCCGCTTTGAACTGCTTCATCTCCCGCGTTCTGGAATATCTCATTCTCGCCGGGATGTAGAGCGTTTGTTATTAAATCCTTAGTATAGGGATGCAACGGATGATTTACGACCTCCATAGTCGGGCCGTATTCAACAATGCTACCGTTGTACATGACCGCAACCTTATCACACAGATTGCTCACTACAGCAAGGTCATGAGAGATAAACAGATAAGAAATATCACTGCTTCTCTTCAGGTCATAGATTAAGTGCATAATCTGCGCCTGGATTGATACATCAAGAGCACTGGTTATCTCGTCACATATTAGAAATCTGGGCTTACATATCATTGCTCGGGCAATTGCCGCTCTCTGACATTCTCCGCCGCTGATTTCCCATGCATATTTATCTTTATACTCTGACTTAAGTCCAACCGCCGCTAAAGCACTGTCAAGCAGTGCTTCTATCTCTGCCTTGCTGTGTTTGTTTCCTGACAGCGTCAGTGGCTCTACAATCGCTTTGCTCAGTTTTATACGCGGGTTGAACGACGCCTGGGGATTTTGAAAAATCATTTGCATGTTTTTTCGGGCAAGCCTCTGCTGCCGGGGAGAACCAGTTAGCAACTCTTTGCCCTCAAAAACTATACTGCCTCCGTCAGGCTTCAGTAGACCTGCTATCATGTTCGCAGACGTACTTTTTCCGCACCCGCTCTCACCAATAAGGCCAAGGCACTCATGTTCCTCAACATAAAAGCTTATGCCATTGCAGGCAACATTGCAAACGCCGTTATTCACAAATGTCTTTTGGAGATTATTAACCTCAAGTATCATGATTATTCCTTATTGTTTATGGCAAAGCCACCAATGGCTCGCATCGCCTTGAATTGCAGGTTCCGTTTCGCATTTATTCTCTGAAAATGGGCATCGTTCTCTGAACGGACAGCCTTGTAATATTTCTGAAAACCGCGGCGGTGCTCCTTCAATACTCTCCGGCATAGTTTGAGACATAGCCGGAACTGCATCTAATAACGCTTTGGTATATGGGTGTCGGCTTTTTTGAAGTACCTCGCGAGCATCACCATACTCAACCATTCGGCCACCGTACATTACGCCAACCATGTCTGCCATGCTTGCGATTACATTTATGTTGTGTGACACCATAAGTATAGCAACGCCCGTTTTGTCTCTAAGCTCCATTAGAGTTCTGACAACCTGAGACTGAACGCTTACGTCCAGTGCGCTTGTTGGCTCATCCGCTAATATCAGCTCGGGTTCGTTTATCATGGACATAGCAACAGCTATTCTTTGGTTCATACCCCCGGAAAGTTCAAATGGATATGACTCCAGAACTTCATCGGGAGCTTCAAAATGGAGCTGCTCCAATAGTTCCCGGCTGCGTTTATAGCAGTCTTTTTTATTTGCTTTCCCGTCCGTATGAAATTTGACCGTTTCAAAAAACTGGCTCTTTACTTTCATAACCGGGTCAAAAGTGTAGTCAGGTTTTTGAAATATAAAGCTGATTTTATTGCCTCTTATACTCCTCAGTTGGTTTTGGTCCATGCTACGAAGGGAAACTCCATGAAAATCGATTTTGCCCTTTTGAATTGACACATTATTGTCGGATAAACCCACTATGCTTTTCAGCATAGTGGATTTTCCGCATCCGGACTCGCCAACAATTCCTATTATCTCTCTTTTATGGATATCCAGGCTGAAGTCTTTGACTATAGTCATATCCTTTAGGCCAACATAGAGATTGTTAATTTTTAAAACGGTGTCCAAATTACTCAACAAAGTCAATTTGATTGTCCAGGAAATAATACTTTGAGGGATTGATATTGAAATCCTTGATATTCGTAGTGCTGACAGCGAAGAAGTTTCTGAATGCAATCGGCGCTATATATCCATCATCCAAAACATTCTGTACTATTTGTCTGGCAATATCATCTCTCTCGTTTGTATCAAATGTGCTTTCCAGCTGTACGGCCAGCGCGTCAATTTCGGCGTTGCTGTAGTTACCTACGTTGGTAGAGGCGCCCGTCTTAAGCATGGTGTTTGCAAAATATTGAATGTTGCCTGTAGGTGCAAGAATTTTACCGCCCGTTGTCAGATCCCATTCTTTACCTTCCGCGGTGCCGTCGCTTGCGGATTTGTATTCTTCAATCTGAAGGTCAACACCTATTGACTTCAGGTTGGATTGGAGCGCCTGAGAGTTGTTCATTGTTTCGTTATCGGTACTGGAAACAAGAATCAGGGTAAGCTTCTCGCCATCCTTCTCAAGATAGCCATCGCCGTCTGCGTCCTCGTAGCCTGCATCCATAAGAAGCTGCTTTGCTCCTTCGAGGTCATACTTGCTTACGCTCAAATCGAGATCTTTGGTTCCGCCAAAGGTCATTGAATCAGGATATAAGCCATAGGCTGCAGCTCTCACTCCATTGCTGAGATCCTGTACGCTCTGTCTGTCGATGCACATAGAAACCGCTTTTCTAAGAGTTGTATCTGTGCCGTATTTGCCATCATTATTAAAAATGTAATATATTGTGCTGGTAGAAACAACAGAGTGCATCTCATATTTGCTGGTATCCGAAAACAGAGAAAGGCTCGACGGGTCAAGCTCAATAGCAAGGGATATCTCTCCACTTTGAAGGGCAAGCGTCAACGCGTCCTTATCCGCAAGGGTAATAAGATTTACCTTGTCAAGCTTTGCTTTACCACCCCAATAATCCGCGAAGCTTTCCAGCACGGTCTTCTCTCCGGATTTGTATTCTGTAATAACAAAGGGGCCAGTCATAACAGGTGCATTTGCATAGTCAATGCCGTCGCCGATGTACTGAATAACGCTCAAAGGATCACAAAGATCGTTTAACAGCGCAGGATTAGGCTCAAGTGTTTTTATCGTGAGTGTTTGTCCATCAGCCGAAATGCTGTCAAAGTGATAGGTTTCGGGTGCTCTGGCAGTCAGTCCGAGCATGTATTCCAGCGACTGCTTAACCTTTTCAGCAGTTAAAGCCTCGCCGTTATGGAACTTAACATTATCTCTAATCTTGAATTCCCAAGTATACTCATCCACCATAGTCGCCGATTCGGCTAAACATGGCACGGGATTATAACCCTCATCAAGCTTATAGAGGGTCTCGCCAGTACCATAAAAATCCATGAACCAACCATTCCAGCCGTCTGCTGGGTCGAGGGATGTCATGCTTCCGCCAAAGTTTCCGGACGCATCACCGAAAAACACTTCCTTGTATCCATCATTAGTATCAGCCGGCTCCGTTGCCTCATTCGTGCCGCCGCAGGCTGCAAGAGACAATACCATCGCAATTGGCAGAACTAACAGAAATGCTTTCTTTGAAATTTTCTTTGCTTTCTTCATAGGATATTCCTCCTCAATTATATTTTTTGACCTTTTACATCCATCACATCTCTCAGCGACTCTGCAAATAGGTTAAAAATCAAAACTACCACAAAAAGGGCTACACCGGAAAAAAAAACCGTCCACGGGGCCGTCTGCAAATACATCCTTGAGTCGCTCATCATTAGTCCCCACTCGGCAGTCGGATGCTTTGCGCTGAGTCCAAGAAACGACAGACCTGCGAGACTTAGTACCACGCTGCTCACATCCATAGTTGCCATTATTAGCATCTTGGGGAATATATTAGGTAGTACGTGGTGTACAATAATGCTAAAGGCTCCCGCTCCGCTTATTGTAGCTGATTGTAAGTATTCTCGATTGCGTATTTCCAACGTATAGCTTCTTGCCATTCTTGCATACTTTGTCCATTGAACGATGCAAATTGAAATAATTCCGTTACGCAAGCCCGCACCAAGAATACCC
The DNA here is from genome assembly GCA_012729495.1 of Syntrophomonadaceae bacterium. GTDB lineage: Bacteria > Bacillota > Syntrophomonadia > Syntrophomonadales > Syntrophomonadaceae > Syntrophomonas_B. Next base: position 8,200 of record JAAYCZ010000087.1, read on the forward strand.
GCAATTGCCATTGCGAGTACGAAACTGGGGAATGCCTGAAAGATAACATTAATCTTCATCAATATTTTATCTGCAATTCCGCCTTTTAGCGCAGCTACAGTTCCGATAAGGGTTCCAATGGAAAAGACTATAATTACAACGGCCACCGCAGAAAAAATGGTTGCTTTTGCTCCATAGAGCAGGCGGCTGAGTATGCACCTTCCCAAATTGTCGCAGCCAAGAGAATAATCTGAACAAGGTTTTTGTAACGACAGCTTCATATCTACAAGATAAGGATCGTGGGGAGCTAGATTATCGCCAAGCAGTGCCACAAGTAGCACGGCCAACAAAAGTACGCTGAAAAAGATCAAACGGTTGCTTGTCATGATTGATCTCGATTTTATCATATCTCACCATCCGATAGAATTTTTGCGCGGGGATCCACCGCCGCACACGCAACGTCAACCAAAAGATTTACCGCTAGATAAATAATGGCCATCCAAGCTACATATGTTTGAATTACTGTATAGTCCAAATTCTGAATTGCTTTAAGCGCGTACAGGCCTATGCCCTTCCACGAAAAAATGGATTCTACTATGGAAGTACCGCCAAGCATACCTCCAAACGAAATACCAATCATTGTGATTATCGGCACCATGGAGTTTTTAAGGACATGCCGAAACAAAATTGTACGGTATGGCACACCTCTTGCCTTACAGCCAGCAATATAGTCACTGGAAAGCTGCTCCAAAACAATAGCTCTGATTTGCCTTATATAATATGATGATGTAGTAAATGTCAGCAGCAGCACGGGCATAACCATACCGCCTGCCGTATCGTTTGCAATAATCGGAAACCATCCAAGCACGCTTCCAAATATTAGCAGCATCATTAAAGCTAAAAAGAAGCTCGGAAAAGAAGCAAAAAGATAGGTAACGAAGCTTACTATGTAATCAAACACACTATGCGAATATACTGCGCATAAAACGCCTATTGCTAAGGAGAGTGCTGTTGCCAGGAAAAGGGCAACGAAGGTAAGCTTTAGGGTATTAGGTAAATACCTGATAAACTCATCGGCGATATCCTCTTGCGTAACAACGGATTTTCCGAGATCTCCGGTAATCATTCCCTTAACCCATTTCCCGTATTGAACAAAAAACGGGTCATTAAGGCCTCGCTCTTCTTTTACCGCATTTATCAGACTCTCCTCCGGTGCCATGCCCATAGCTTCAAGTTGCAAGGTTACCGGATCGCCCGGACAGAGATAGGAAATAAAAAAGGCTATCAGTGATATTCCGAGCACTATTATGAGTACAGAAGCAACTCTTCTCGCCGTACTGAGTGCAACATATTTGACTTTATTTTTTACGCTCACAGCTCGCAAAGTCTTTCACACCTCTTATCATAAACATCGGAGTGTTCCCATATATCAGCTTTTCTTTGTCGTCCCAAAGCTTTTCACTAACATCTCTGTCACAGGTAACATCAGAAAATCCAATTCCTTCTAATAGTCCCATGTCCCAGTCGGGTCTGAATTTATCCTTCAGGACATGCTCCCATACAGTGGCTTCAGAACGGCTTGATTCGTCATCCTTGTCCAAATCGTCGCTTGATTTTCGGCGCCCCGAAAAGTCATCTCCATAGATTTCTAAACACTTTTTTCGTCTCTCCCTGCTTTCTTCATAAAACCTTCCGCCGGGTCGCGAAAGATGCCAGTTGGCATCAAAGATTTGTAGAATGCCGCCGGGCTTGAGCACTCTCAGCCACTGCGAATAAACCGCTTTATGGTCTCTTAAGGCATGCGTTACATTTCTGCTCACAATAAGATCAAAGCTGTTATCTCCAAAGGGTAACTCATGACAGTCCGCCACGCTGAAACTGATGGACAGCCCCTCCTGTTCAGCCCTAAGCCTTGCAAATTTCACCATTTCCTCGCTACCATCAACGGCACAGACCTCGTGTCCTTCCTCTGCGAGAATCAGTGAGAAAAAACCGGGGCCACAACCGCAGTCAAGCACCTTCAGTCTGTCAGAATCAGGAGCGTTTCCCAGTATCTGCTTTTTCCAGGCCGTCGGACGGAAGCTATTCATCTCGTCATCTATGATGTCATTATAGTGCTTTGCACCACGCGACCACGCCGCGTTTATTTTCTCTTGTTCACTGTTCATTTTCAAATTCCTTTCAGGCTTGGGTATTGTACTCTAAAGACGTACTTCTTTGTTTAGCACGGATTCTGTCGAAATGCAAGCCCCCCGGGGGGATAAATTGTTCACAAACCGTACACATTTGTCGTTAAAACAATACTTGTGAGTTTTCTTAACTTCAGCAGTTGGTGTTGTTCTATATAAGGCGCCCGAAACATGTCGTTCTCTAAACTGATATTTGTTCGGATAGTAAATTGTAAAGCCAGATGTAACCGTCAAATAACAGGTCACCTGTCACAGGGGCAACATACATGCTACAATTAACTCCAAAAGAACGTAAAAAACCACATGTGGATTTTTAGAAACTGCCCCAAACTCCGTAGAAATTGAAAGCGACAGCTCCAAGTAATTCTGATAGAATAAAGTTGACAAGACAATAAACAATCAGAATGAGAAAAAGGAGCTGTCACAATGAAAGTATATCAA
>JAAYCZ010000088.1 GCA_012729495.1 Syntrophomonadaceae bacterium
GGGAATACAATACAGACCCAGCCCCAACAACAAGGGCCAGATCAGGTAAAACTGTTCCTCTACGGCTAAAGACCAAAGATGCCCCAAAGGTGAAGGAGGTCCAAAACTGTCGAAGTATGAGACCTGGTGAAATACCAGCCACCAGTTGCTGATATAGAATATCGCTGCAATCACATCATTCCACAATGATGACAGCCGTCCGGGATCGAAGACAGATAGCCAGACAATTACTCCGCCCAGCATTACAAACAACGCCGGCAGCAATCGCCGGGCCCGTGCCAGCCAGAACTCTTTCAGATTTATTTTTCCGGAAGACTGCCATTGGGCAGCCAGAATGTCGGTGATAAGATAGCCGGACAGCACAAAGAACACACATACCCCTAAAAGACCTCCCGGAGCCCAAGGCAGATTTAAGTGATAAGCAATCACGGCCAGCACCGCCAGAGCTCGCAGCCCATCCAATCCCGGCATATAACGCCTGCCGTCGAGCTGTTCCCTGGCAATAAAAGCAGCCCCTCCAGTCTTTCCTGCCCGTTCCATGGTTTGATTTCACTCTCCATCCGGTATAATTCAGTATTCCTCGACGCCTTTCGTGTCCAGCGTGTCCTTTTATATCACCATAACAATTTTTATTGCTAATTGCGTTACAAAATGCTTAAGAATGGTTACGAAAAAGTTATAATTGCAGAAAATAAAAAAAGACCCTGCCGGATCTTGCTGCATCTTTTACACCGGGACGTTCTTCTTGTAACCTTCACTATGCTTCCGTGGGCTCCTTTGCTCGAGTTCTTGCATTACACTAAAAACGTCCGAGATCACTGAAAAGTCTCTTATATGTGTCATGCTGAGCGTCAGCGAAGCATCTCATAACCGGATAAATGCAATTAATACGGTTGTGTTGATGAGATCCACCGACGCTCAGGCGGCGCTATACTTGCCTTCTGATCGCTTATGGCACTAGATGTCAGATGGCATCTTCGCTTCGTCGCCTTGGCTCCTCAGGATGATAACACATGTACTTTTCAGTGGTCTCAAAACGTCCCGGTGTAACGCGGTGCCTTACTTATTTCGTCTAATTTCTGCCATGATAAATCCACCCATGGTGGCAATCGCAAGCACTGATCCTAATGAAGGAGCATTCATTTCATATCCAATAGCTGTGCCTAATACTCCAATAACAAGAGTGGCTAGAATTCCTAGAATAATCATTGTGTCACTCCTCTCTCAATTTCCCATATAACCATGGCTTTTTATCGCAAATCAAATCACCAATCTATCTATCGCATAAAACATTGAGTAATTTCGCTTCTTACTTTTGCATACACCTTATGTGCGACTTTTGCATAAACGATTTACCGGAAAGGTGTTCAATATATTGGTTGAGCAAACAAGATGTATACCCTATATATTGTGCATGCTAAGGCGAGCTTCAGCTAATTTTTTTACATAATTCTCTCATATAAATTGGAAGCAAAAGAACCGTCCCCTTGCTTCAAGGGCGAAGCTGCGCTCCCAAAATTGAACCCGGCCGTCATGCTCTACCAATAAAACGGTGGTGGTTCGGGTTCCGTATTTCGGACTGAGGACGAAGGCTGGCGCCAGCATCCGTTCCATTTCCAGACTGACCCCGGTTTGGGGCAGCATCTCATCGGTTGGCTGCTCCCGGTCTGCCATCATGGTGAACAAGCTTTCCGGATCAATCTCTTCATTCGTCATGATCCTGGCCAGGGTATTCTTGCCTTTAACAACTTTGGGCCAGGGATCATCCAGCAAACTGTTGCTGAGGCCATGAATGCCTCTTTCCACCTTTCGCATTAAATGATCCCGGTTGGAATAGCAATAGAGCGAATCCTGATCGCCCAGCAGCAGATTGAAACCGTTAAATAAATCCGCCTGGCTGATAATTGATTCAATATACTCCAAAGGCTCAGAATTGCCAGCCAGGTAGTTGTAGACCAGATGGCCGCGTGACCGGGCCGAGGGATTGAATGAGGCCGGATCGCGGTAGTTGGTCAAGGTGGCAAAGCGCCCTCTGGTGGTGACTCCCATCCAGGTACCGCCTGCCTTGAGATCACGACCGGCCAGAAGACCTTCATGTTCCGGCCAGAAGGCTGCCGGTTGGGTGGGACGCTGATAGAATTCATCACGGTTGGCGGCCACCACCAATTTATACCGGGGATGGCAGTCATAGGCAAAAATAATCAGACACATGTTGATTGCTCCATTATTTATTCATTGAGAGTTTTAAATAATTAAATACTTTCACTCTGAACGATAAGTGCCATAGATCCCCCCTACGGGGACTAAATCCTCCATCAAGTCAATGGGCCGCCCAGACTTGCCTTATTCCCGGTAGGCAGCCTTAAGCATCTTTATTTCTTCGGCGTATCCTTCCAATTCATTAGGAGTTTCCAGGTAGAAGGGCAAATGTCTGAGCCGAGGGTGATTGATAATCTCGCTTATGGCCGCCATGCCCAGGAAACCTTCCCCGATTTTTTCATGCCGGTCTTTGTGGCTGGCAAAGGGGTTTTTCGTGTCATTTAAATGAATGGCCAGCAGCCGTTTAAGACCTATGACCCGGTCAAATTCCGCCAGCACGCTGTCCAGATCATTGATAATGTCGTAGCCGGCATCATATATATGGCAGGTATCAAGACACACGCCCAGTTTATCCTGCAGTTCGACCCGGTCGATGATCTGCTGTAATTCTTCAAATTTGCCTCCCACTTCGCTGCCCTTGCCGGACATGGTTTCCAGCAAAACCAGGGTGGTCTGCTCCGGCTTCAAAATGGTGTTGAGCAGATCGGCGATCAGTTCGATTCCCTGTTCAATCCCCTGTCCCACATGACTACCGGGGTGAAAGGTATAGTAATTATTGGGGGTGTATTCCATGCGCAGCA
>JAAYCZ010000089.1 GCA_012729495.1 Syntrophomonadaceae bacterium
CTTTGCTGCCGGTAACCAGCCCAAGTTTTTCTGCATCAATGGGATTGATTTCAGCCATTTCCTTGTTCCAAACACTGCTGATTCCTTTGGAATAAGGCGTGGTTACGTTGTAATGGTAGAGAATTCTTCCGGTTGAAAGCAGGAAGGGATACTCCTCATCCGGCATTTCTCCTGGCGGAATGTGTTCTGACGGCTGGAACAATCCCAGACCGCGGGTGAACTTGCCGGCATGCAGGAAGGGTGTACCCGGATGGTCAACACTCGGGCAGGGCCACTGCAGGCTCTTCAGTTCTTCCAAGCGCTCATAGTTGATGCCGTTCATCGAGGGTGAAAGGGAAGCCATTTCATCCCAGATTTCATGCGGATGATTGTAGCTCATAGGATAACCTACTCTGGTTGACATCTCACAAATGGTCTGCCAGTTGGCCTGACCGGGAATGGGATCAATGGCTTTACGGACTCTTTGTACCCGACGTTCGGTGTTGGTGAAAGTTCCGTCGCACTCAGCAAAACTGGCTGCCGGCAAAATTACGTCAGCATATTCAGCCGTTTCGGTAAGGAACAGTTCCTGTACCACCAAAAATTCCAGATGCTCCAGCGCACCACGGATATGGTTGGCATCAGGATCAGTCAATACGGGGTTTTCGCCCAGTATATACATGGACTTTACTTTGCCTTCATGGGCAGCGGTAAACATTTCCGGAATCTTTAAGCCAACCTTGTTGGATAATTTTGCATTCCAGGCTTTTTCAAATTTCTCATGTACCGCATCTACAGTAACATTCTGATAACCTGAATATACATTGGGCAGTGCCCCCATGTCACAGGCACCCTGAACGTTGTTCTGCCCGCGCATCGGGCATACGCCGGTGCCGGGGCGTCCCAGATGTCCGGTTAGCATGGCCAGATTGGCGCAGCTCATAACGTTCCTGGTTCCGCAGATATGCTCGGTAATACCCAGAGTATAGAATATCATGGCTTTGGAAGTCGTAGCATAGAGACGGGCTACTGCATAGAGATCATCAACCGATACTCCGGTCATCTCTGATACTCTTTCCGGGGTATATTCGGCCACGATTGCCTTGAGTTCTTCGTAATTCTCGGTACGTTCCTCAATAAACTTCTTGTCTTCCAGGCCTTCCTTGATGATGATATGCATTAATCCATTCAGAAGGGGTATATCAGTACCTGGTTTTTGCCGCAGCCAATAATCGGCTTCGTCGACCAGATCAATATGACGCGGATCACAAACCACCATCTTGGCTCCATTGCGGGCCGCTTTTCTCATCTTGTAACCAATTACCGGATGAGCTTCGGTAGCGTTGGTCCCGATTAGGAACAACAACTCCGCTTCATCGGTAATATCACTGATGGGATTGGTCATCGCTCCGCTGCCGAATGTTGTAGCCAGACCGGCTACCGTGGGAGCGTGTCAGGTACGGGCGCAATGGTCAACGTTATTGTTACCCATATACGCGCGGGTAAATTTTGATACCAGATAGTTTTCTTCATTGGTACAACGAGCGGAACTCAAGGCCGCAAAGGATTCAGCGCCATATTTATCTTTGATTTCATTCAAGCGTTTGGCAATCAGATCATAGGCTTCATCCCAGGAAGCCTCTTCAAATTTGCCGTTCTTTTTGATTAAAGGACTGGTCAGACGTTTTTCATTATATATATAATCCCAACCAAAACGTCCTTTTACGCATAAGCTGCGTCCATTAACGGTAGCATCGGGATTGGAGAGAACGCCAATGATTTTTTTGTCCTTTACGGCCAGATCGAAGTTACATCCGGTTCCGCAGAAGGGGCAAGTCGTCCGGACCCGTTCGATTTCCCAGCGACGGGCTTGGCCGGCCATGGTTTTTTCAGTTAAAGCTCCGGTTGGGCAAACCGCAACACACTGTCCGCAAAAGACGCAGTCGGAATTCATATAGTCCACGTCTCCGTATGTGGTCACTTTGCGATGGAACCCCCGGTTAAGATAGGAAAGATTGTCCTGACCGGTCAGTTCTTCACAGGCTCTTACACAAGCCCCGCATTGGATGCATTTGTTCAAGTCCCGATTGATAAAGGGGTTGCTGTCATCAATCGCATAATGATGCTGCTCGCCAACAAAGGGACTTTCTTTTACGCCGTACTTGTAACAGTAGTCAGCCAGTTTGCAATCACCTAATTTGTCACAGGTCAGGCAGTCTTGGGGATGGTTGGCCGTCAACAATTCCAAAATGGTGCGGCGGGCATTAATCACGGCGGGTGATTCTGTTTGTACCTCCATCCCTGGGGCTACTGGAGTTACGCATGATGCCGGCAGCAAGCGATTGCCTTTGACTTCTACTACGCACATGCGGCAAGAACCCATGGGACTCAAATCCTTAAGGTAGCAGAGCGTGGGAATCTCAATGCCGTTCAATTCTGCAGCCTGCAAAATTGTACTGCCTCGCGGAGCTTCGACCTCCTTCCCGTTAATCGTCAGTTTCACTAATTCCACTTTCATCACTCCCTAAATTTTTTTGACAAAAAAATACCCTTCCTCCCAGGTTGAATGATTTAAACACACTTAAACATACATAAAAAGGAAATAATTTATATTATTCCCTAATTAGCATAAAGTACGATCAGTTTAGACCATAACTCCTTTCCAACCAGGGAGGCAAGGCAGTTTCCCGACTTACCCTATCGGCCAAGCTGTCATGGCAAAAACCTTAGACAGAATAGCTCGGAGTCAAATATTTAATTATAAATTTTTTCATTATATTCCCTATTCTAATATTCTGCGTAAACTCTAATTTTCCTGCAAAATATTTTATAAAACAAAATTTAACATATATATATAACTTTAATTAATGTACGAGATTAAACATATTTATTATCGCTTTATCGCTGCTCCGGCAGTAAATTATTAAACCTTTTCCGAATTAAATTTTAAACGTCTCAATCACAATAACTGATACTTCTTTACCGGCATCGATCGGAGGATTGCCGGCTGGTATATCTATTAAAGCGTTGCATTGGAGCAAAGATCTGATCATACTGGGTTTTTGGCCGGGAAGTACCGTAACCTGCCATCCTGCTTCCGTCCATATCAACTGACCGCGAACGAAACGCCGTGATCCTGCCTTTTTGGAAAATCCGTTGCTGCAAGTGGCCCTAATCCGTTTAAGACCGGGGTCTAATCCCTGCACTGCTTTCAGCGCCGGCGCTACAAAAAGGTGGTATCCGACTGCGCAAGCAGCTGGATTTCCTGATATGGCAAAGATCTGTCGGGAGTTGCAAATGGAAAAACCGGTATGACTTCCGGGTTGAACCGCTACATCCCAGTATAATACTTCTGCTCCTAAATCTTTCATTAAAGAACAGGCTTCATTTTCACCGTCTGCATAAGTACCTCCGGTAATTATCAAAATATCCGCCTGCTCCAGCAGTCTTGCGGCTGTAGTTTTGAGCGCAATGGCATCGGTAGCGGCTGTAGAACAGGCAACCGGGATGCCGCCGTCACGTACAACCAGAGACCCTAGCAGGGGACCGTTGCTGTCCCGCATCTGCCCCGGTTCAGGATTTGACGTCCAGGAAATTATATTTTCGCTCAGGCATAAAACAGCCAGCCGTGGTTGCCGATAAACTTCAATATTGGTAATTCCAAAAGCCGCCAGCAAACTAATCTCAGCCGCGCCTACAATTGAACCGCGGTTTATAAGCAGACTGCCCCGGGGGAAATCTTCGCCGGCCTGTTTTATGTTGTTGCCGGGTTTAACTTTTTCCCGGGGAAAAAGATAATCATCTTGCAGTTCTGTTTTTTCATGAGGGATTACAGCCAGCGTTCCATCGGGAAGATTGCCTCCGGTGGAAACCGCAAAAGCCTGTCCCGGCTGAAGCATCGCTTGCGGAACTTCACCCGGCTTTCCCGCTCCGATTAACTGGTATTTATCCGCCAGTCCACATAAGGCGTAACCATCGACAGCTGATTGATCCCGGCCAGGCAAATCCACGGGGGCATTAATCTCGGCTGCGCTGACCCGTCCCAAAGCAGACATTATCGGTATATATTCAGCATCCAATGGATGGCTATGTTGCAGAATTTGGTTTTGGGCTTCTTCCAGGCTTAGGTTAACAAGCATCAGTAAATCCCTCCATTCTTAAAGAACAGTTGCTTTGCCAAAAGGACACTGAGGAAAATGGCATTGCTTACATTCCTCACACAACCCACCATGCCCCATGGCCACTATATCGGATCGTTTAATTCTATCTTCGGCAAAAATGCGGGGCAGCAGCAGATCCAGAGTCGTTTTGCGGCTGAACAACGCTCCTCCGGGAACCCCGCATATCGGCACATGGCCCTGATAAGCCAGCATAAACTGGGAACCTGGCAGAATCGGGGCACCATAAAATACAACCTCCGCACCTGATTGGCGAATCGCCTGGGGAGTGGCATCATCCGCATCGACCGACATGCCGCCGGTCACGATTACCAATTGTGCACCTTCGGCTACAAAATTGTGAATTTCACGGCTGATAAGCTCGGCATCATCGGGAACGATTACCTGACCCATCCAACGTCCTGAGTAAGGAGCGATTTTATCGCGGATGACAGCGGCAAAACCGTCTTTAATCCGTCCGCTGCTGACTTCAGTTCCGGTTGTTACAACGGCTGTCCCCAAAGGCTTAAAAGGCTTTATGGATAAGATTGGTACCTTGTCAGCACAAATTTTTTCCGCTTCCTGCATCAGTTTTTGCTCAACTGCTATCGGAACTACCCTGGTTCCGGCGACGGTTTGACCTTCAACCACGACCCGATCATTATGCAGGGTAGCAAAAACAACATCCTCCAGATTGTTGAGCATATTCAGGCCGTCAGCCCGTACCTTTAACAACCCCGTATACTCAGCTTTAAGATTAACCCGGCCCTGATTGGGTTCCCCCCAATATAAGCCCGGTCCCGCAGCGCACTGGGCCAGGTGCAGCGCCGCATCATCTTCGTGCACCATATTATCATCAGGATCCCAAATATAAATATTTTCCTTGCCTATATCCTTGAGTTTGGATATATCTTCCGGACCAATAACCTGACCCCGGCGAAAGGCCCTATATTTTTCACGTCCCGGGACTATCTTGGTAATATCATAGCCCAGGGTTAATCCCACGGCTTCTTCTACTGGTACTTTACGCATACAAACCCTCCTAAAGCTCTTAATCCTGATAGCTAATTTTAGAATACAGGATGGTTCTATTTTAGAACAAATTTGCTAATAATAAAACACCTCCTGCACTTAGGCTGAAGGTGTTTAATATCTGTTAATCAAGAAATCCAGATTAAGTATATTTTTCTGCCGGATGCTTTGCTAAAATAGTAACCCGCTGCCAAATCTGCTTGACCTATTCCGGGACAAAAAAGACATGCTTGGGATCGAAATAGATATGGAACGGCTGGGCAAGGCTTCTGATGGTTTCTCTTTGATCCCTGCTAATTTCCCATTGGATATTATAATCATCCGGATGATTGGCGGCAGATCCGATTTTAAGGTAAAGCGTGGTACGAAATGGCGATTGGCTCTCATCGGCGATCCATACCGGAAAACAGTTTTCTGTGCTACTGTCATTCGCCAGCATGATATGATTTGCTCTTATGCCGGCAAAGCCGTTGTTACTCTCGATTCCTATACCGGTAGTTACGGTTATACCCCAATCCGGAAGTTCGGCTGCATGGTTTGATTTTTTGACAGCAGCCGTAATGTTTTTACATCCTGTAATCTTGGCAGTTTCAAATGAAGCCGGTTGCAGAAATATTTCTTCCTTCAGGCCAAAGGTCTCAACACTGCCGGATTTAAATACCGCAATGCGATCACAGAGGCGATAGGCTTCCTCCATATTATGGGTTACAAACAGGGTGTTGCCTTTAAATTCC
>JAAYCZ010000090.1 GCA_012729495.1 Syntrophomonadaceae bacterium
AATGGTCGGGGCGACAGGATTTGAACCTGCGGCCTTCTGATCCCAAATCAGACGCGCTACCAAGCTGCGCCACGCCCCGAACTAATAAATGATAACATTATTTGCGAAACCCTGTCAATTTTGATTGCAGATGCGCACGGCTGTGGGGCTGTTTATCTGTTTATTAGCTTTTATATTCTTGAAAGATGCCAAATTTGACCTATCCTGGAGCAAATCGTCAATTTCTTCTTTACATTACAGGGAGAGGCGGCAGACGCTCAGGCCAAGAAATTATTAGCTAAAGGCCAGATCATGGGCGATTTGGAGCGCCTTTAGAGTTTTTTTACCGACCAGACCATTTACCTTCAGGCCTTGGTTCCGCTTAAACCGGATGACCGCCCGTCTGGTTATGGGGCCAAAATAGCCGTCAATCCTGGCGGTGTAATAACCCAAATCACGCAGCAATTCCTGCACCTGACGCACATCATTACCTCTTGAACCTAACTTCAAGATCCGGATTTTACGCACGACGCCGTCAATATTGACCGGTGTGCCTATCGGCGTTTTGCTATATACAACAATCACATCTTCATTGTAAAGACGTATGCAGCCGTGGCTGACGGCCTTACCGATTGATTTGGGGTTGTTGGTGCCATGGATACCATAACTTCCCCAGGGAACGGAGAGGCGCATCCATCTGACTCCGAACGGCCCGCCGGGATCTACAGATTTGAAGACGATCTGCCAGTGTCCGGGCGGGGTTGGGGTGCTGGGTTTTCCTACCGCCACCGGGTAGACAGTGATGGAATTATTAATCACCAGCGTAAGAATACGGGTATCGACATGTATGTTTATAACCGGCCCTGCGGCCTGACTGTATTGCTGCCTGGCCATTTTCTTCCGCTCCGCTCCTCTCCCGTATTTATTTGAGAATTTTGAATAATGCTTTTTTACCACAGAAAATATCATTATATTGTTAAGTAAATATGACAGATATACTGTAGGTTGTGCTGCCAAGGCGTGCTTCAGCAAATCATTGAATTATGCAAAACCCATTATTATATATACTATATATACTATTCGCAGACCGATATCCGGGTGCCATCAGGAGATGGCTGTGCTTTGGCCTGCCCGGAACGGAAAAAAGTTTTTCTGATGTTGGCAAGGGGGAAAATCGGATGTGTACGTAGAAGCATTCTATCTACGAGGTTAAAATTAATTAGCTGCCTCTGAAAAACTCCAAATTTTAACCGATTGAGGATTTACTCGGAGATAAAACCCTGTAAATGGACAGCTTTTGTTGTTTATATTTAGATGTTGGTATTGATTTGTGAATTTTTTAGGGGCAATAAATAAAGTCGAGCCGGGAAGAGGGGAAAAGCTTGCAAGCAAAAGAAAAGGGCCGTTCCAATTGGCAGCCGGTATGGTCGGTGTTGTTAGTCAGTCTGCTGATAATGGGATTTATGATTTGGAACGTAATATTTGTGCAAAACAGGATTTTGCATCGTACTGAAAAAATTTATCTGCAGGAGCAGACGGAAAACATATCGGCCCGGATTGCTGAGGTCAATCAGGAAACGGAAAAAATGGCCTTGCAACTTGCCGGCAACGACAGGGTGATCGAAGCTTTCCGCCAGGGAGACGATACACAGTTGGATAAAATGCTGACGCCTGTCTTTAAACAATGGCAGCGTTACGGCATCGCCCAACTCAGCCTGATTTCCGCCGACGGTAAAGCTGTCTGGAGTTCAGAAGAGAGTATTAAACCCGGGGATGACATGAGCTATCAGCGCATTGTCAACCAGTCACGGCGGCAAAAAGAAACTGTATCGGTGCTGGAATCAAGTGAAAATAATACCCTGCTGGTAACTACCCGACCGCTTTTTAATAATGATAAATATATCGGATTGTGCAAAATCGGTATTTCCATGCCCTATCTGGGCAGCCAACTGCAGAAGTCAAGCCCGGGTAAATACGCAATATTTAGTTTAAACGGCATTGACAGCACTCTGCTCTGGCAGAATCAAAAGATGCAATCATCACTGAATACCGCCGATATAAAAAAGCTGCAGGACGGTGATATGATTTCCCGCTCGCTTGACCGCAATACGAAAATGCTGGTCATTCCCCTGCAGGATGTTGATGGAATTACGGTGGCCTATATCCAAAATCAATTATCCTGGCGGGAATTATATCAGGCTGGGATAATGAATTATTTAATGTTGCTGCTGATGTTCGGGTTTATTTTGCTGGCCAATTATGCCTGCGGAAGGGGCGAGTCCGGTTGCGACGATGATTTCGGTGACGGTTTTGCCAAGATGGCAAAAATAAATAATGTTGCCTTCAATATTGATGCGGATAAGCCGCAGAAGGGCAATAAGCAGGAAGAATAAACGGCAGGAGATTGGTACTTTACAGCGAAGAAATGAAATATAGTGTATTTATTTGTTTAATAATAAGATATAACCATAAAATATCATAAAATTTAGAATATCCAATCTATTTAATTTTCTATATAATATTAAATATAATAACTTATGTTGCATTTATTAAAGATGATGCGCCAGGCAACAACGGGATTTTGTTTAAGTATATGGGGGAAGTAACAATGTCTTACCTGCCGCTAAATGATCCCTGTCCTTGCGGAAGCGGAAAAGAATATGGACAATGCTGTGCGCCGGGTGCCAGTTGCCAGGTTATTCATTTCCCCCGGGGGAAAAGAAATAACTTTCGTGTGGTTATTGATGAAGCACTGGAAGATTTGATTCTCTATGCCCGTCGTTATTTTCCCAATTGGGATAATGCGGCGCAGGCTAAATTTTTGTCGTATTCCCAAGGAGGCGAGATCAACCAGAAATTTTCCCCAATATTTTGGCAATGGTATGTTTTAAATTATCGTTTCTACAGTGACGTATCGCCCTTGATAGATTTTTATCTGGTGGAGATGGAGGATATTCTAAGTGACAAAATGAAAACCGTCTATGCGGCCCTGCAGAAATCCTTCCTTAGCATCTACAACGTCAGCTGGATCAGAAACAATACAGTTGCCGTCCGCGATATATTCTGCGGCGAAGAACATATTATTGAGCGTGACTTCGGTTCGGTTACCCAGTTTATCGAGCAGGGGTCATTGCTTTATGGGCGTATAGCAAAACTGGAGAACGCTTCCACGGTAATCGGGCGGCCGATTTTAATTAATGCTGAACAAAAGTCCTACCTCCTGGATGAGGTCAATGCGGTCTATTTATCAGAGAACAGCCACAACCGTGAAGATATTTGTGAGTTTCTCCGCGAATGTGCCGAAGTTACCTCCGGGCTGGTCATGGATGTCGTCCAGGGAATCAGAAAAAATCGGGTGAAATCCAAAACGCTCCGCCTGGAAAGCCGGGCCCGCAAAGCTTTGCTTTACAAGCTGAACAACAGTAAAAGATTTAACATGCTGGAGCGGCATAACAACTGGTTGAAATTTACCTGGCAGGAAGGTCAGGGAGTATTTAAAAGGCTGTATATCGGCGAGGAGGCGCTGCTGGTTTCTGCGGATGAAAGTGCCGATATACTATTTGCTGCACGCATATTGGAAGAAATGCTGGCCTGCGAAAAATCAGAGTTTATTTGGCAGGACGGAATCGTACTGGCCAATTCCGAGCAGGAAGAAGAGATCCAAACGGAATTAATGGTGGATAAGAATCTGGAAGACTGGCTGAATTTACCGCATCCTGAGCTGGCTGATCTGACCCCGCTTGAGGCTATGCAGGATATAAAAGGCCGGGTTTTGCTGGAGAATCTGCTCACCGATATGGAAATGCTGGAATTGATAGCCCGCAGCCGTGGGGAATATAATTACCCCACCGCGGTGATCAGAAGAACCTTGGGACTAGATAAAAATGCTGTCAGCCGTGAAATGTCCAACCCCCAGGCCATCTCCATCAAGGTGGAAAAGATCCGCAACCGCCAACAGTTGAGTTCTTATGTGACCGCCTACAACTGGTTGAGCAATGAATATGCCCAGGTAGCCGCGGTGATTTTTGATATTTATACCAACGGCAAAATGGATCCGAGAAGACTGGCCTGGCTTTTATATTTATGGTGTGAGTTCACCACTGTACATCGGCCTCGCGTGTCACGCATTCAGAACTGGGTCGCCGCCCTGGAATACACCTTGTCCAACTGTTTGGGAGAGGAAATTAGTTATACCAAGCTATCCCGCGCTTTCGGAATATCTACTGCCATGATCAGCCGCAGTGCCTATATCATCAACCGGCATTTTGAGAAATTCCCGCCTAATTTCAAAATTGAACTGATTCATTATCCCTCCTGGGAAGAGCTGGATCATTATGAAATGGTGCAGTCTTATGAAGAGGTTTATCACCATCTCAGTATTTATGCCTATACCATCGGTAGTAAAAATCCCAAACTAAAAGAAGCGGTGCAAAGTTTATATTATGAACCGGTCAACACCAAGGCGCGTTTCTGGGACGAATTAAATAAAAAAATTTACGGTGACTTTTTTGAAAATCACTACCTGCTTGATTATATCAATGCCAACGGATCGACGCTTATGAATACCTTTTGGGATAATCAGGCCAACCGTTTTCCTCCTTATTTACGGGAAGCCGCCTTCAGATTGATGATGAGTTATGTGGGGGCTTATCGCATCAGTCCGGTCGGCAAAAGCAGCTTGATTTTTGAAGATATTTTCAGCGGCGAACAATTAGAAGTTTACGGCCGTTTCGGAGATAATGTGCACGAAAATATTGTACCCGGCATGATCGGTATCTGCCGTCTGCTGCCGCTGGAAAAATTGAGCTGGGTAAGCGACCCGATGTTTATTGTGCTGCAGGATATGCAGGATATATTTGAACGTAATTTTAATGTGCTGACCGAAGAGCTGGGCGGTTATGATGTCAGCGATCCATTATATCTGAAAAAACGCGGGGAGTTTTTAGTCAAGGCCTATATTCGTTCCATTGAAGAATTTGAAAAGGAAGCCTTGAACATGGTCAATCAGCCCCTGCAGTCGGAATGGCAGTATGCCCATATCATATGTAATGAAAAAGCCCATAACCTGATTGCCAATAACAAACAGTTCCGGCTGCTTTACATCGACGGCAACCGCAGCAGTTTCATGTGGGATCGCTTTTGCGCCCAGGGTAATTACCAGTGGGGTTACGTGCTGGTTAAGGATAGTATGATTATTATCACTGCTCCCCCGGGTAAAGATATGAACAAGTTTGCCAAGGATATCCGCCGGGCTTTTAAATGCGTGGATCTGGTGCTGGCATTTCGTCCCGCCGAACTTGGCCTGAAGATGCTGAAGGAACTGGAAGGCTACATGGTAGCAGATTTGGCTAATTATTTCGATGAGAATCCGGCCCAGTCCCTAATTCTATTGCGCCAGGATTCATTTAATAATGAAGAAAAAGAATGGCAGCAGGGAGTATTTCTTTTAAAATTGGGATCATTGCTGATGGATTATCTGGAAAACAAAAAAAAGAAAAAGACCGATCTAATATAAAAGTTTTATGATTAGGCATTGCGCAAAAAGGCAATAATGGTTCTGTAAAGAAAACATGCAAATTAACGCCTCCATTCATGGAAAACGGCTACGTACAAATACTTTGTTTTCATAAATTGCAAGCCTGCAACCTGAGCCGGGGTAATCCCATTCAAGCAGAGCAGGGTCAAACTTGAAAGAGAAAAAATATTAGTTTGTGAAAAAATATACCTGATCGGAAAACCTTGACTTGGGGTGGTATTATTGCTTATTCTTTTTAGTAGAACTGTTTGAGTTGCGGAAGTGGCTCAGTGGTAGAGCATCGCCTTGCCAAGGCGAGGGCCGCGAGTTCGAATCTCGTCTTCCGCTCCATAAGCAACTAACCCCCTCGGCTTTTGCCGGGGTGTTGTGTTTTTAGCCAAAATAGAGTACATTTCTTTAGGAAGCTTTTCTCTGTTTATATTGCTGATTTTAAAAATATTTTGGCAATAATCAAAGCAGAGCAGAATTTCAATTTTATTTAGGAGGAGCATAAATGAGCGCCAGGTTAGAAAAGATAGAAAAAAGTGAAGCCCATCTGAGTATTGAGGTGGACGCACAGACATTCGAAGAGGGTTTGCAGAAGGCTTATAGAAAAGTAGTCAAACAAGTAGCAATTCCGGGTTTTCGCAAAGGCAGAGTACCCCGGGAACTGCTGGAAGCACATTTCGGACGCGAGATCCTTTTTGAAGACGCCATCGAAATGGTTGTTCCTAATGCTTTTGAGGAAGCTTTAACGGAGTTAGATATAGAACCAATTGCCCAACCGGAGTTTGAAATAGAAGAAATAAAAGAAGACAACATCCTGAAATTCAAAGCCGTTGTGCCGGTAAAACCGGAGGTAGTACTGGGCCAGACAGAAGGTCTGGAAGTAAGTATACCGGTCTTTGCCCTGGATGAAGCAGACGTTGACAGACGTATGGAAGATATGGCGGCCCACTATGCCCAATTGGTTGAAAAGGTCGATGAGCCTGCCGAAATGGGCGATACAGCGACAATTGATTTTGAAGGTTTTATTGATGACGTAGCTTTCCCGGGCGGAGCGGGAGAGGATTATCCGCTGGAATTGGGTTCCCATACCTTTATTCCCGGTTTTGAAGAACAAGTTGTAGGTCTGAAGGTGGGCGATACAGCTGATGTGTCGGTCAGATTCCCGGAAACCTATCAAGCGGAAGAATTGGCTGGGAAAAATGCGGTTTTTAAAGTAACCGTACATAAAATTGAAACGAAAAAAAGCCGTGAACTAAACGATGAATTTGCTCAGGAAGTAAGTAATTTTGATACTCTGGCTGAATTAAGAGATGACGTAAGAAAAAATCTGCAGGCCTCGATGGAAAATCATAAAAAAAGCTTGCTGCGCGAAGCTGCATTGACTAAAGCTCTGGAAGGCTGCGAGATCGATGTTCCCGCTGCCGTGGTTAAAATGCAGCTGGCCAACATGCTGGAGAGGTTTGCCGACCAATTGAAAATGCAGGGAATATCACTTGAACAATATTTCCAACTGACCGGCAGAAATGTGGAAAGATTTAATGAAGAAATGTGGCCGGAAGGGGAAAAGAACGCCCGCACCAACTTCCTGCTGGAAAAAATCGTTGAAGAAAAAGGTATTACTATAAGTGATGAAGAATTAGATAATCAGATAGTTGAAATTGCCACCTCGATGGGAATTGAACCTGACCAGGCCCGACAGAATCTGGCCGGAGTTATGGACGATTTTACTTACCGGCTGAAAATTGAAAAAGCACTTGATTATCTGGTTGATCATGCTGTCGTTACAGAAGTTGATGATGAGAATGAAGAAAACCCTGCAGTTGAAAATATAACCGCAGCTGTAACCGAAAGCGAACCAGAAGCGTAAAAAAGAATACTATAGATATTAAGTGTTGAATAATTAAGTAGAGGAGGGAGTTCCTATGTCATATCTGGTGCCAATGGTAGTAGAACAGACCAATCGTGGGGAGAGATCCTACGATATATATTCACGCTTGTTGAAAGATCGTATTGTTTTTCTGGGCAGTGCGGTAGACGATACGGTTGCTAATTTGATTATTGCCCAGTTACTTTTCCTGGAAGCGGAGAACCCCGATAAAGATATCAATTTGTATATCAACAGCCCCGGAGGTTCCATTACCGCAGGCATGGCCATTTTTGATACCATGCAGTATATCAGACCCAACGTTTCAACCATCTGTGTCGGCATGGCGGCCAGTATGGGAGCTTTCTTGCTTGCTGCCGGCGAGAAGGGTAAACGTTTTGCGCTGCCCAATGCCGAAGTAATGATTCACCAGCCTTCCGGAGGAACGGAGGGGCAGGCCACCGATATTGAAATTCGCGCCCGTCGAATTATCAATATGAAAGAAACCCTGAACCGCATCCTGTCTGAAAGAACCGGACAGGATCTGGAAAGAATTCGTCAGGATACTGAAAGAGATTATTTCATGAGTGCGGCCGAAGCCAAAGCATACGGCATCATTGATGAAGTAATCAGTCATCCCAAGAGCAGCAAATAAATCCCACCGAAAAGAGAGGTGACACAATGCCAAAATATGGTGAAGACAAAGGCCAACTGAAATGTTCGTTTTGCGGCAAAACCCAGGAGCAGGTTAAGAAATTGGTAGCCGGACCGGGTGTATATATTTGCGATGAATGCATCGAGCTTTGTAATGAAATCATCGAAGAAGAGTTATCCGATGACATCGGTTTTGAATTGGGGGAAATACCTAAACCGCAAGAGATCAAAGAAATAATGGATGATTATGTGATTGGTCAGGAGATTGCCAAAAAATCGTTGGCAGTGGCGGTATATAATCATTACAAACGCATCAATCTGGGCATGAAACTGGATGATGTAGAACTGCAAAAAAGCAATATCATGATGCTTGGACCTACTGGCAGCGGTAAAACTCTGCTGGCCCAAACGCTGGCGCGCATTTTAAATGTACCTTTCGCCATAGCTGATGCGACCTCGCTGACGGAGGCGGGCTACGTGGGTGAAGATGTGGAGAACATCCTGCTCAAATTAATCCAGGCCGCCGATTATGATATTGAGAAAGCAGAAAAAGGTATTGTCTATATTGATGAAATTGACAAAATTGCTCGCAAGACTGACAACCCGAGCATTACCCGGGATGTTTCCGGGGAGGGTGTACAACAGGCGCTGTTGAAAATTTTGGAAGGGACAGTTGCCAGTGTTCCGCCCCAGGGAGGACGCAAACACCCCCACCAGGAATTCATTCAGATTGATACCAGTAATATTTTATTTATTTGCGGGGGAGCTTTTGAGGGCATCGATAAGATCATCCAGAACCGTATCGGTGAAAAGGTGATGGGATTTGGTGCAGATATCAAAAAGCGTGAAGAAAAGAAAATTGGGGATATTTTGAATCAGATTCTGCCCCAGGATCTGCTCCGTTATGGATTAATTCCCGAATTTGTCGGACGCGTTCCCATCATTGTTACCCTGGATGCACTGGATAAGGGTTCTCTGGTCAAAATTCTTACCGAACCCAAGAATGCGCTGATCAAACAGTATAAAAAGCTGTTTGAACTGGACGGGGTGGATCTGGAATTCATGGAGGATTCCCTGCTGGCCATTGCTGAGGAAGCCCTGCGCCGCAATACCGGTGCCAGAGGTTTACGTGCCATCATCGAAGACGTGATGCTGGAGGTCATGTATGATGTGCCCTCCCGCCTGGATGTGACCAAGGTACTGATCACCAAAGATGTCATTGAAAAAAAGGAAAAGCCTCTGCTGGTGACGGTGGACGCCAAACG
>JAAYCZ010000091.1 GCA_012729495.1 Syntrophomonadaceae bacterium
CTTTGCTGCCGGTAACCAGCCCAAGTTTTTCTGCATCAATGGGATTGATTTCAGCCATTTCCTTGTTCCAAACACTGCTGATTCCTTTGGAATAAGGCGTGGTTACGTTGTAATGGTAGAGAATTCTACCGGTCGAAAGCAGGAAGGGATACTCCTCATCCGGCATTTCTCCTGGCGGAATGTGTTCTGACGGCTGGAATAATCCCAATCCGCGGCTGAACTTGCCGGCGTGCAGGAAGGGTGTACCCGGATGGTCAACACTCGGACAGGGCCACTGCAGGCTCTTCAGTTCTTCCAGGCGCTCATAGTTGATGCCGTTCATCGAGGGTGAAAGGGAAGCCATTTCATCCCAGATTTCACTCGGATGATTATAGCTCATGGGATAACCTACCCGGGTTGACATCTCGCAAATGGTCTGCCAGTTGGCCTGACCGGGAATGGGATCAATGGCTTTACGGACTCTTTGTACCCGGCGTTCGGTGTTGGTGAAGGTTCCATCGCACTCGGCAAAACTGGCTGCCGGCAAAATTACGTCAGCATATTCAGCCGTTTCGGTAAGGAACAGTTCCTGTACAACCAAAAATTCCAGATGTTCCAGAGCACCACGGATATGATTGGCATCAGGATCAGTCAATACGGGGTTTTCGCCCAGTATATACATGGACTTTACTTTGCCTTCATGGGCAGCGGCAAACATTTCCGGAATCTTTAGACCGATTTTATTGGATAATTTTGCATTCCAGGCTTTTTCAAATTTATCATGTACCGTATCTACCGTCACATTCTGATAACCTGAATATACATTGGGCAGTGCCCCCATGTCGCAGGCACCCTGAACGTTGTTCTGACCGCGCATCGGGCATACGCCGGTGCCGGGGCGTCCCAGATGTCCGGTCAGCATGGCCAGGTTGGCGCAGCTCATAACGTTCCTGGTTCCGCAGATATGCTCGGTAATACCCAGGGTATAGAATATCATGGCTTTGGAAGTCGTAGCATAGAGGCGGGCTACTGCATAGAGATCATCAACCGATACTCCGGTCATCTCTGATACTCTCTCCGGGGTATATTCGGCAACGATTGCCTTGAGCTCTTCGTAATTCTCGGTACGTTCCTCAATAAACTTCTTGTCTTCCAGGCCTTCCTTGATGATGATATGCATTAATCCATTCAGAAGGGGGATATCAGTACCTGGTTTTTGCCGCAGCCAATAATCGGCTTCGTCGACCAGATCAATATGACGCGGATCGCAAACCACCATCTTGGCTCCATTGCGGGCGGCTTGTCTCATCTTGTAGCCAATGACCGGATGCGCTTCAGTAGCGTTGGTTCCGATCAAGAAAAGCAACTCTGCTTCGTTGGTAATATCACTGATAGGATTGGTCATCGCTCCACTGCCAAATGTTGTAGCCAGACCGGCTACTGTGGGAGCGTGTCAGGTTCGGGCGCAATGGTCAACGTTGTTGTTGCCCATATATGCGCGGGTAAATTTTGATACCAGATAGTTTTCTTCATTGGTACAACGAGCGGAACTCAAGGCCGCAAAGGATTCAGATCCATATTTGTCTTTGATTTCATTCAAGCGTTTGGCAATCAAATCATAGGCTTCATCCCAGGAAGACTCTTCAAACTTGCCGTTCTTTTTGATCAAAGGACTGGTCAATCGTTTCTCATTATAAATGAAATCCCAGCCAAAACGTCCTTTTACGCATAAACTGCGTCCATTAACAGTAGCGTCGGGGCTGGAAAGAACGCCAATGACCTTTTTGTCCTTTACGGCCAGATCGAAGTTACATCCGGTCCCGCAGAAGGGGCAAGTTGTCCGGACCCGTTCGATTTCCCAGCGGCGGGCCTGGCCGGCCATGGATTTTTCAGTTAAAGCTCCGGTTGGGCAAACCGCCACGCACTGTCCGCAGAAGACGCAATCGGAATTCATATAGTCTACGTCTCCGCAAGTGGTCACTTTGCGATGGAAGCCCCGGTTAAGATAGGAGAGGTTATCCTGACCGGTCATTTCTTCACAGGCTCTTACACAGGCCCCGCATTGGATGCATTTGTTCATATCGCGATTGATAAAGGGGTTGCTGTCATCAATCGCATAATGATGCTGCTCACCAACAAAGGGGCTTTCTTTTACGCCGTACTTGTAACAGTAGTCAGCCAGTTTGCAATCGCCTAGTTTGTCACAAGTCAGGCAGTCATGCGGATGGTTGGCCATCAACAATTCCAAAATAGTACGGCGGGCATTGATCACGGCGGGTGATTCTGTTTCTACCTCCATCCCTGGGGCTGCTGGAGTTACGCACGATGCCGGCAACAAACGATTGCCTTTGACTTCCACTACGCACATGCGACAGGAACCCATGGGACTCAAATCCTTAAGGTAGCAGAGCGTGGGAATCTCAATGCCGTTTAATTCTGCAGCCTGCAGAATCGTGCTGCCTCGCGGCGCTTCAACCTCCTTCCCGTTAATCATCAGTTTCACTAATTCCACTTTCATCACTCCCTAAATTTTTTTGACAAAAAAATACCTTCCTCCCTGGTTGAATGATTTAAACACGCCTAAACATGCATAAAAAAGGGAATAATTTACATTATTCCCTAATTAGCATAAAGTAAGGCCTGCTTAGACCACAACTCCTTTCCAACCAGGGAGGCAAGGCAGTTTCCCGACTTACCCTATCGGCCAAGTTGTCATAGTAAAAACCTTAGACAAAATGGCTCGGAGTCAAATATTCAATTATAAGTTTTTTCATTATGTGCCTTATTCTTTTATATTCTGCGTAAACTCTAATTTTCCTGCAAAATATTTTTTAAAACAAAATTTAATCATATATTATAACTTAAATTAATGTATGAGATTATACATTCTTATTATCTATCGCTGCTTCAGCATTAAATGATTCTTTCTCAAATTAAGTTTTTAATGTCTCAATCACAATAACTGATACTTCTCTGCCGGCATCGATCGGAGGACTGCCGGCCGGTATATCTATTAAAGCGTTGCATTGGAGCAAAGATCTGATCATACTTGGTTTTTGGCCGGGAAGCACCGTAACCTGCCATCCTGCTTCTGTCCACATCAACTGACCACGAACAAAACGCCGCGATCCTGCCTTTTTGGAGAAACCGTTGCTGCAGGTGGCCCTAATCCGTTTAAGACCAGGGTCTAATCCCTGCATTGCTTTCAGCGCCGGAGCTGCAAAAAGGTGGTATCCGACTGCGCAAGCAGCTGGATTTCCTGATAAGGCGAAGATCTGCCGGGAGTTGCAAATGGAAAAACCGGTATGACTTCCGGGTTGAACCGGTACATCCCAGTATAATACTTCTGCTCCTAAATCTTTCATTAAAGAACAGGATTCATTTTCACCATCTGCATAAGTACCTCCGGTAATGATCAAAACATCCGCCTGCTCCAGCAGCCTGGCAGCTGTACTTTTGAGTGCAATAGCGTCGGTAACGGCTGTAGAACAGGCAACCGGGATGCCGCCATCACGTATAACCAAAGACCCTAACAGAGGACCGTTGCTGTCCCGCATCTGCCCCAGTTCAGGATTTGACGTCCAGGAAATTATATTTTTGCTCAGACATAAAACAGCTACCCGTGGTTGACGATATACTTCGATATTGGCAACTCCAAAAGCTGCAAGCAAACTGATTTCAGCCGCGCCAACGATTGAACCACTGTTTATAAGCAAACTGCCCCGGGGAAAATCTTCACCGGCCTGTTTTATGTTGTTACCGGGTTTAACTTTTTCCCGGGGAAAAAGATAATCATCTTGCAGTTCTGTTTTTTCATGAGGGATTACGGCCAGAGTTCCATCAGGAAGATTGCCTCCGGTGGAAACAGCGAAGGCCTGTCCCGGCTGAAGCAGAGATTGCGGAACTTCACCCGGCTTTCCCGCTCCGATTAGATGGTATTTATCCGCCACTCCACATAAGGCGTAACCATCGACAGCTGACTGATCCCGGCCGGGTAAATCCACGGGGGCATTAATGTCGGCTGCGCTGACCCGTCCCAAAGCAGACATTATCGGTATATATTCAGCATCCAATGGATGGCTATGCTGCAAAATTTGATTTTGCGCTTCTTCCAGGCTTATATTAACAAGCACCAGTAAATTCCCCCATTCTTAATGCACAGTCGTTTTGCCAAAGGGACACTGCGGGAAATGACATTGCTTGCATTCTTCACATAATCCGCCATGCCCCATGGCCACTATATCGGATCGTTCAATTCTGTCTTCGGCAAAAATGCGGGGCAGCAGCAGATCCAGAGTCGTTTTACGGCTGAACAGCGCTCCTCCGGGAACCCCGCATATCGGCACATGGCCCTGATAAGCCAGCATAAACTGGGAACCCGGCAGAATCGGGGCACCATAAAATACAACCTCTGCACCTGATTTGCGAATCGCCTGGGGGGTGGCATCATCCGCATCGACCGACATGCCGCCGGTCACGATTACCAATTGTGCGCCTTCGGCTACAAAATTATGAATTTCAAGGCTAATAAGCTCGGGATCATCGGGAACAATTACCTGACCCATCCAGCGACCTGAATACGGAGCAATTTTATTGCGGATGACACCGGCAAAACCGTCTTTGATCCGTCCGCTGTTGACTTCAGTTCCGGTTGTTACAACGGCTGTCCACAAAGGTTTAAAAGGTTTTACGGATAAGATTGGGGTCTTGTCAGTACAAATTTTTTCCGCTTCCTGCATCAGTTTTTGCTCAACTGCAACCGGAACTACCCTGGTTCCGGCGACGGTTTGACCTTCAACCACGACCCGGTCATTATGCAGGGTAGCAAAAACAATATCCTCCAGATTATTGAGCATATTCAGACCGTCAACCTGCACCTTTAACAGCCCCGCATACTCCGCTTTAAGATTAACCCGGCCTTGATTAGGTTCTCCCCAATATAAGCCCGGTCCGGCAGCGCACTGGGCCAGTCGCAGTGCCGCATCATCTTCGTGCACCATATCATCATCAGGATCCCAAATATAAATATGTTCCTTGCCTATATCCTTTAGTTTGGGTATGTCTTCCGGGCCAATAACCTGACCTCGGCGAAAGGCCCTATATTTTTCACGTCCCGGGACTATCTTGGTAATATCATAGCCCAGGGTTAATCCCACTGCTTCTTCTACTGGTACTTTACGCATATAAAGCCTCCTAAAGCTCTTAATCCTGATCGCAGTCAATTTTAAAATACAGATGGTTCTATTTTAGAATATATTTGCTAATAATAAAACACCTCCTGCACTAAGGCTGAAGGTGTTATAAATTTGTTAACCAAGAATTCCATATTTTTTCTGCCGGATGCTTGGCTGAAATAGCAACCCTTTGCCAAACCTCCTTAACCTCAATCCGGGACAAAAAAGACATGCTTGGGATCCAAATAGATATAGAACGGCTGAGCCATGCTTTTGATGGTTTCTCTTTGATCTCTGCTGATTTCCCATAAGATATGATATTCATCCGGATGATTGGCGGCGGATCCGATTTTGAGATAAAGCGTGGTGCGAAATGGTGATTGGCTCTCATCAGCGATCCATACCGGAAAACAGTTTTCACCGGTATTGTCATCCGCCAACATGATATGATTTGCTCTAATGCCGGCAAAACCATGATTACTCTCAATTCTCATGCCGGTCGTTACGGTTATGCCCCAATCTGGAAGTTCGGCTGCATGGTTTGATTCCCTGATAGCATCCGCAATATTTTTACATCCTGTAATCTTGGCAGTTTCAAATGAAGCCGGTTTCAGAAATATTTCTTCCTTCAGGCCAAAGGTCTCAACACTGCCGGATTTAAATACCGCAATGCGATCACAGAGGCGATAGGCTTCCTCCATATTATGGGTTACAAACAGGGTGTTGCCTTTAAATTCC
>JAAYCZ010000092.1 GCA_012729495.1 Syntrophomonadaceae bacterium
CGCCAACCACGGGGACGGTTCTTGTGGCTGGTTTCGTATCTTCAGGACCAGCCACAAGAACCGTCCCCGTGGCTGGCGTGGCTGGCGTGGCTGGTGCGATGCTGTCCAAATCCTTGGCAGTATCCTCGAGTAAGTATTGTATATGTTTTCTGGCAACTTCCAGACTCACAATCAGTATTATTTGACTCTCGACCAGATCTCCAATTTGCAGCTTAAAAGATGTGGTTACCATCGATTCATAAAGATCCATATCCAACTGTACCGGATCTTCGCTGACACTGATTAGTTTTACCTGGGGAGGCGATATTTCAATGGTTCTGTTAAACATTTCTGACAAGGCCGTGGCTGAAAATCCCATCATCTGATTCATCGCTTCGGCCACAGCACTTAACGTATATTCATCCATTTCGCTGGCAATATTTTGACCGTTTCCGCCCATCATAATATTGGCAATAACCGCTGCATCCTCTGCCTTTAAGATGAACAGGTTGTTCCCTTCTATGCCGGCAGTATACTGGACTTCAACAAACACATACGGTGCCGTGAAGCGCCGGTGGATTTCACTGAGATTTGTATAACTCAGGGTTGGCGTATCAATAATTACCGTTTGATCGAGAAGTTCTGACAACGCGGTAGAAGCAGCACCAACGTTGATATTTCCTATTTCACTTAAAACATCCTGTTCATCCGCAGTCAATGTCATAGTCTCATTTTCAGCATTATCGGAAGCCTGGCTGTCTGCGCTTAATAATGCATCAATTTCCTCCTGCGATAAAAATGATTTTTCCATGTCTTCCCCCTAAATTTTGCCTGCAATCATTGCGGCCAGCTTATTGCCTATTACTCCGGGTTGTATTTTGTAGTGAGGAGAACCTTCTACCAGCAATTCCATATCATCTCCGACGATACTATCAAGGATAATTACATCGCCTTCTTCCAATTGCAAAATTTCCTTGATCGTCAAATCGGTTTGTCCACAGCAGGCACTAAGGTTCAAGGATACTTTTTCCAGGTTGTTTACTATATCTTTGGTTGAATCCTCCTGATATTTCTGGGTAGCAAACCAATTCTGGGCAGTAAGATTGGGAATCACTTCTTTTAATGTTTCCCAGGGAAAACACAAATAGATATTGCTTTGATTTTCTGAAACCTCAGTGGTAAAAGTAATGATAGCAACCGTCTCATTAGGCGATATTATTTGGCTGAATTGCGGGTTGGTTTCCATCGAGCTGATAACCGTCTCAAATTGGAATACATCCAACCAGGCCAAAGACATATTTTCTAAAATTTTTTGAATGATTATTCTCAATACACGCAGTTCAATCTCCGTTAGATCTCTGATCTGATTATTTTTTTTGCCCGTACCTCCAAATAAAAGGTCGATGATGGGCATGGTAAAATTACTGCCAAACTCCATAACCGCACTACCGGTCAACGGAGGCATTTGAAAAATAGTGATCAATATAGGACTAATCATACTGAGCAGAAACTCTTCATAGGTTGACTGCTCAACTGATGCGATATTAATATTAACCCGGCTGCGTAAATAGCCGGATAAATAATTGCTTAGAATCCGGGACAAATTATCATTAATCATATATAAGGTTCTAAGTTGATCTTTGGTAAACTTGTTCGGTTTGCGAAAATTATATTTTTTGGCTGCAAATTGCAGCTCCTCTTGGTCTTGAAGCGGCAGTTCACCTTGCCCCTTGGCAATTGCGGAGATTAAATTATCAATTTCTGATTGAGAAAGTACCTCATTCATAATTCATCAATTCTATCCTTTATAATAGTGCCTTTTCTATAGCCTGAAGCGCACGTTCCGCTTTAAAGGGCTTTACCAGGAAATCTTTAGCACCCGCTTTGATGGCATCCATGACCAGCTTTTGTTGTCCCATGGCACTGCACATAATAACCCGGGCAGAAGCGTCGGCGGCGATAATATCCTTTACTGCTGAAATCCCGTCTTTTTCGGGCATGGTTATATCCATCGTCACCAGATCGGGTTTGTATTTCATATACATCTCATAGGCTTCTATTCCGTTTTGCGCCTCGCCAACAACTTCATAGCCGTTCCTTACTACGATATCTTTAATCATCATCCGCATAAAAGCCGCATCATCAACGATTAGTATTCTTTTCGCCATCTATCTTCACATCTCCAATACTGTAATATTTTATTTTAATGACCCAATATCGTTGGCCGCCCTGGTCAGCATTTCATCCTGGGACATAAGTATTTTGCTGTTAAATGCGTAATTTCTTGAGGTAATTATCATTTCGGATAAATTATTGATTAAGTCCACATTTGAATTTTCCAGTTTACCCTGGCTCACTTCATAATCCGCCGGGGATACCTCGGCCTGGTCTGTAGCCATGAAGCCATCTGCTTGCCGGACCAGGTGCTCTTTGTCTTGAATGGTAACTAAAGAAAATTTCTGATCCGGCTTTCCATCCACCATTTTTATGCTGCCTGAGACTCCTGCTATGCGGTTGCCGTTTTTATCGGTCAAATAGCCTGAGGCATCACAACTAAATGAACCATTGCGGATGTATCTGTCACCCTGTTCTGTTTGGACTACGAAAAATGCATCCCCGTTTATGGCGAAATCATATTCCCGGCCGGTTTCTTTTGGGCTTCCCGTACTAAAATCAGCTGCGGTTCCCGCCGGGACTACGCCATTAGTTTTTTTAAGAAAGGGTTTGAACGAAATTTTTTCCTGTTTGTATCCTTCGGTATTAACATTGGCCAGGTTGTTGGAAATGGTATTCATCTTCTGTGCCATTGCATTTAACCCCGTATTAGAACAATATATTCCGGTTAACATTTTTCTCCTCCTTAATTAATTAATATCGGTATTTATTGTTTTTTTTTTAGCCGGTCAAACCTTGTTATCTGCCTCAAGCTGCTTGCGTAAAGTTGCCAAAGCCATCGTTTTTAATTGTGATACCCGGGAGATGCTTATATCAAGAGTCGCAGCTATTTCTTTCAGGTTCATCTCTTCATAATAATAAAGAGTCAGCACCATTCTCTGCCTGTATTCAAGTGCTTCAATCGCCTTACTCAAACATCTTGTCTGCTCCTCTTTAAGAATTATTGCCTCCGGCGACTTTTCCTTCGGTGCCTGCAGTGTATCCATAACGGTCAGGTCATCAAAGCCCAGAGTTTGCTCCAGGGAAATTGAGGCCATTAACTTAAATGACTGTAGGGCTGCTTCAATCTCCGCTCTGTCCATACCTACTTCCCGGGTGATTTCTTCAATAGAAGCTTCCTTGCCTGTAATTGCGGAGATTCTCTCCATGGCATCAGTAATTATTTGCACCTTCTGCCAGCAGTTGCGTGACAGGGGAGAATCCTTGCGTATAGCATCAATAATTGCTCCTTTGACGCGTTTGGAAGCGAAAGTGGCAAATTGTACCCCTTTATCGAACTGAAAACGTCCTATTGCCTCCATCAATCCTAAAATCCCATAACCGAGGATATCATCTTTATCCCAATAACTAGGGACATTTACGTCAAGCCGATCAACGATTGATTTAACCATCGGCAGGTATTGATGAGGATCGATGCCAACATTGTTTTCCATATTAATCATCATCCTTGATTAATTGAATTGACTTGCGCAAGTATTGAAAAACATAGCTAATAATGATATCCTCTTGTTGCTGCGTAATGTCCATGAATATCACCCCTGTTCGATAGACCCTGGCAACTTGCTCGTATCTTACAACTTTGCCCAATAATTTCAGGGTTACGTTAATATTTTCGGCTTGCAATCGCAGGCTTAAAACCAGCAAGGTATCTGCTGACAACGGCGAATCAAGCGACATATTCAATCCTTTGCCGCTAAGATTGGTTATATAAGCTTCTTGCAGCGGCTCAATGATTTGCCAATTTTTTGGCAAAGTATTGCCTATAATTTCAAATTTGGCCGGCAGCAAGGTTTTAATTCTGACCAGATTCCTGCGTTCGGCAACATCAATTTTTTGCGGCTTTTTCAGCTCCAGCAATCTAATATCGGAATCTTTTTTCTTGCCCAGCACCTCGGTTTTAAAAGAATATCTGACGTTATTTTTTAGCATTGAAATAATAACATTGTCGCCAATGCCAAGATAAAGAGCGTGTCCGTCGCGAACAGGAATCATAATGGAAAATGTATCATCCAGAACTTCCTGAATTAAACTCAGACCAAAAATATGGTTCTCTCCATTATCCAAGGCCACTTCAATTCTGCTATTAACTTCAATAACTTTTTCAATATTCATTTGCTTTTCCTCATCTTAATAAATTGATTAGTTTTCTGGCAAAATTGCTATGATTTTCGCTAAAGCCAAATTTGTTTTCCGCGATGTTATCGGCAATCTGTATAATATCCCGACTGACCTGGCTGCGAGGATATTTGAAAATAAAAGGGGTCATTTCTTTAATTGCCTTCTTGACGGTATTATCAAAATTAATAACCCCCAGCCTTATGATTTCAATGTCCAGGTAGCGGCCGGCTACCGTTTCGATTTTATGGGCACTATCCAACGCTTCCTGCATACTTGTCGCCATGTTGATGACCAGATATACTTTGCGGCTCAGCTTGAATTTGGATAATATCTTTATAATCGCATACCCGTCGGTTATGGAAGTCGGCTCCGGAGTGATTACGATTAACACATCATCGGCGGCGGCAATAAACCCCAGCACAATGTTTGATATTCCCGCTCCGGTATCGATGAGAATAAAATCCATTTCCCGGGCACAACTCTCCAATTCCTTAACCAGACTCTGTTTCTGCAGCAGGGGGACATTCTCCATTTCAAATATGCCTGAACAGCCGGGAATGACATTTATCCCGTCATATCCCGTAATAATAACTTCCCCCAGGGATTTTTTCCCTTCCAAAACATCATACAGAGTATAGCGGGGAACCAATCCGAGCATGATGTCAACGTTGGCCATGCCCAGGTCGGCATCCATAATCATTACCTTTTTGCCCTTTTGACTCAGGGCTATCGCCAGATTTACAACCAAGCTGGTCTTGCCGGCACCGCCTTTGCCGCTGGAAATAGCAATTATGCGCGTATTTTTACGGGTTGCCGGGGAAATTTTTCGTTTACTGCCCATCAGGTTTCTTAAGTTCTCAGCCTGGTCTGCCATTAATAAACCACACCCTTCATTATGTACCCAGCTAACAGCTCCGGGCTGGCTGCCTCAATATCATCCGGTACATCCTGTCCGTTGGTAAGGAAAGCTATCGGCATTCCGGTTAAATAGGCAGCGTTCAGGAGGGTGCCGGATGTTTCGGTTTCATCTATCTTGCTGATGATCAGCTGACTGTAGGGGATTACTTTGTAATCGTTTATGATTTGTACCATATCCCGGGCCCTGGTTGTGGCGTTGATAACCAAAAAGATGTCCAAATCCTCAATTACTTCCAAAAACGCTTTCATTTCAGACAGTTGATAACGGTTCCTGGACGGTCTGCCCGCGGTATCAATAAGAATTAAATCCTTGTCGCGGTTTTTGTTTACGGTCTGCAATAACTCAGCGGGCGAGGTTACAACGTCCACTGATGCGCCGATTATATCTCCATATATCCGCAGCTGCTCCACCGCTCCGACCCGGAACGTATCAATGGTAATAAGACCGATATTGAAGCTGTCGAACAAGGAATAGATGGCCGCTATCTTGGCCAGGGTGGTGGTTTTGCCAACTCCGGGAACCCCTACAAAAGCCATTATATTAGGTGACTTGTTGCTTCTTGCCGCGGGCTTGAAAACTGAATGCAGGCGTTGCTGCAGAGCTGCCTTAATCTCAGTTTCATCTTCTATCAACTCAATATCTTCCAGTAAAAACTCCACAATCTCCGGCTCAATCTCCATCCTGAGCAAACACTGCCTGATTTTATGGGCAGCCAGGCTAACCGGCCGGTTCAGCCGCTCAGCTTGCGAAGATGCTAAATTTACCGGGCTTGATTTATCAACTTGATCAGCCCGTTCCTGCGCTTTGGCTGCGGTCACTTCCAATTTGGCGGGACGCAGCCATCCTAACAGCCCCTTCTCTTTAACCTTGCGGCTGCTGACGATAATCGCCTCGGGCCCCAGGTCCTGTTTAATCAGATATAATGCTTCCTGCATATTTTGAACTATGTAACGTTTAATTTTCATTTACTGCCAACGACCCCTTTATTTCCACCTCTAAGTCAGGATTTATTTCATTTATAGCCAGTACGGCAAGATGCGGTTTTAATCTCTCAATCAGGCGACGAAACGGCAGTCTGATTCTTGAAGAGCATAATATAATCAACGGCAATCCCAGCAGCGTAAAATGCTTCTCCAGTTCTTCCAGCTGCTCAAAGATATGCTGGGTCAATTCTGGAGAAATCGCCGGATAGCTTCCCTGGGGGAAGTTTTGCAGCGATTCGGTTAACTGGGTTTCCAAATAAGGATCTATGGTGGCGAAAGTAATTTTACCTTCGACTGAATACTGTTTGCTGATGTTGCGCATCAGCGCCTGGCGACTGCTTTCAATAAGATAATCAAGATTCTTGGAAGTCCGGGATGCATCTGCGAGCGCTTCCAGAATGGTCTCCAGGTCTCGAATGGAGACTTGTTCTTTCAGTAAAGCCTGAAGAACTTTCTGAATATCGCCCACCAGCAGCTGGTTGGGAACCAGTTCGTCAATCAGAGCTTCGTTGGTTTCACCTACCGTGTCAAGCAACTCCTGAACATCCTGCCGGGACAAGATTTCATGGGCATGCGATTTAATAAATTCGGTCAGATGAGTGATTAGTACGGTTGCAGAATCCACCACCGTAAAACCATCCATTTCCACCTTTTCTTTGGTTTCTTCCCGGATCCACCAGGCAGGAAGTCCAAAGGTCGGTTCAATTGTTTCCAGCCCTTCAATCTCGATTTCTTGATCATCCGGATTCATGGCCAGGTAGTAATTGGGCATCAATTCTCCCCCGCATATATCAATGCCGCGGATTTTAAACCGGTAGGCATTGGGCATCAGCTGCAGATTATCCCGGATGCGTATAGGCCGCACGTATATTCCCATTTCCAGCGCACATTGTTTTCTTACCGCGGCCAGGCGCTTCAAAAGATCTCCCCCGCTGCTTTCATCGATTAAGGATATGAGATTATAACCTATCTCAATTTCCAGCGGATCAACCCGGAAAAGATTCTTGATATCCTCAGGTTCCCGGGGAGTTGATACGGTACTTTCCTGGGCTGAATCCATGGCCTTTTTTTGCATTTCTTCCTTGTTAAGTGCAAAAGCGGCGTAGCCCGTCCCGGCCGACAAAATCAAAAAAGGTAAAAAGGGTAAACCCGGTACGATTGCCAAAACAAACAACAGGGCGGAAGCCAGGCCGATGGCCCGAGGGAATTTTCCTATTTGACCGACCAGGTCAAAACCGAAACTGTTGCCGGTGGTGGTTCTGGTAACCATAATACCGGTTGCAGTAGACGCCATGAGGGCTGGAATCTGTGATACCAGACCCTGCCCTACGGTAAGCAGGGTATAAGTATGCATGGCCTCAGCTACGGGCATCCCTTTTTGCAGCGTGCCGATGCAGATGCCGCCGATAATGTTTATCAGGGCGATAACAATCCCGGCAATGGCGTCTCCCTTGACAAACTTGCTGGCCCCGTCCATGGAACCAAAAAATCCGGCTTCGCGCTGCAGCTTGATTCTTTTTTCCCGGGCTTCCTGCTCCGAAATCAGTCCCGCACTCAGATCCGCATCAATACTCATTTGCTTGCCGGGCAGGGCATCCAGGGTAAAACGGGCGGATACTTCGGCAGTTCTGCCTGCGCCATTGGTTATGACTATGAATTGAATAAGGGTAATAATCAGAAAAATTACAAAGCCTACGATATAGTTGCCGCCGATAACGAAGGTCCCAAATGAATCGATTATTTTGCCGGCATCAGCCTGGTTGAGTATGCAACGGGTGGCAGATATCTCCAAAGCCAGTCTGAAAACGGTTACCAACAGCAACAGGGTGGGAAATACGGAAATCTCCAACGGTTCGGTTATAAACAGTGTCATCAGCAGCAAAATCAAACCAGTAGCCAGACTGCAAGCCAGCAATACATCCAGCACCGGGGTCGGAAGTGGAACAATGATTATGCCCACCACAAACACGATTACCGCTGCGACTACAATATCGCTGTTACCCCGTATCTGAAAATAACTAAGTACACCTTGATTTGATCTTTCCATACTCCGTTTATCGCTCCGCTTCACTGGTTCTTTTTATTTTTTAAGGCATAGATTGCAGCTATTACTCCTGCTACCGCCTGATACAGTTCAACCGGTACAAAATCCCCTATTTCCGAACTGCTATATAAAGAACGGGCCAGAGGTTTGTCCTCAACGATCGGAATGTTATGCTCCGCTGCTTTTTCCTTGATTTTTTCGGCCGTATATCCGGCTCCTTTGGCCACAATCTGCGGAGCATCCATCTCGTCCTCATCGTATTTTAAGGCCACCGCCAGGTGGGTTGGATTGGTTACCACTACGGTTGCTTCGGGAATACTCTGCATCATCCGGCGCATGCTCATCATACGTTGTTTTTCTCTAAGTTTGGCTTTGATCAGCGGGTCGCCCTCGGTTTGTTTTATCTCTTTTTTTATTTCGTATTTTGACATTTTCAAAGACTGATTGAATTTCCATTTCTGATAAAATAAATCCGCTACTGCTATGACTAAAAAGGTTCCAGTGGCAGCTACCCCAACCCGGAAAGCGAGCGTATTCAGAAAAGCCAGACTTGATACCAGATTAGCATCAACCAGAACCAGTATTTGGTCAAAAGCCTTGCTGACTACACTGTAGGCTACCAGTCCGATAACGAAAACCTTTAATAATATCTTCGCGAATTCAAACAAGGCCTTTCTGGAAAATATCCGTTTAAATCCTTCAATAGGATTGATATTGGAAAGCTTGGGCTTTATGCCTTCGAATGCCACTACCATTCCTACCTGCATAAAATTTATCAACAGACCAAATATAACTGCGACCACGAAAATAGGAGCCATTATGCGCAGATACAAGTTAAGGGTCAGTTTAAATACATTAAAGAACTGTTCACTGCTTAGCGCAGTACCCATTTCCCCGGAGAGAATATGCCGGACATAGGCGGCCAAATTCTCTCCCACATACCCGGAAAGGCTGTGCAATGCGACGATGATTGCCAAAACAACTACCGCTGCATTTAAATCAGTACTTCTTGCCACTTGGCCTTTTTTCCGGGATTCTTGCTTGCGATGCGGAGTAGCCGGTTCGGTTTTTTCTTCCGTCGCCGCAAAATAAATCCAGGGAGGGCAAACGCTCTGCTCCATTAAACCCTCCGGCGCCAGACACAGACCAGTCTGCCATTGGAAACAGGCCAGGCGTCTGAAAAAGGCCAACCCGTACTCACAGATATACTCAAACATCAGATCAATCCCATAATCAGACTGATATCCCGTTCCATTTGGCTGAAGATGTTGTTGACCAGCATCGTCAACAATGGCATGGCGGCAATCAGGGTGATCATTCCCAGACCTGTTTTGATGGGGAAACTAAGGATAAAGATATTTAATTGTGGTACGGTACGGGCGATTATACCCAGAGCTATATCGCAGATAAGAAAGACTATAAAAAATGGAGCCGCTATTCTTATACCCAGCGAAAACACCTGAATAAACAGTTGAATTACGGATGGTACAACCGTTATTTTTAGGGCGCCGCCCATAACCGGCAGCAATTCATAGCTATAGGAAATAGCCCTTAAAAGACTATGGTGACCATCCACCGACAGGAACAACAGTATCTGAAAAATATAAAAGAACTGCCCCATCAGGGTAATTCTGCTTTGGTTTTGGGGATCAAAGACCGTGGCCATGGCAAAACCTATTTGAATATCTATAATTGATCCGGCTATTCTGATGGCGGCAAATGACAACAGGCTTACAAAGCCCAGGATCAAACCCACCAGCACCTCTTTTATCACCAGTAATGAAAAATGTGGCATATCCGCGGCAACAACACCAATGTTTAATCCCGGCAGCAGCAGCGCGGTTAGAAAAATTGCAAAGCCTATTTTCACCAGATTCGGAGTACCCTTGATGGAAAAGAAGGGAACCAGGAAAATAAATGCACTTAAGCGGGCAAAAACCAGAAATCCCGCGAGCAGGCTCTCCATTGCCAACACCTGCATGCCCCCTAGCTAATAATATTATTTAGATTGCTTAATATATTGACCGCAAAATTGTTTAAAACTTTAAGCATCCACGGGCCAAATATCAGCAGTGACAATAAAATGGCAAATATCTTGGGTACAAAAGTAAGGGTTTGCTCCTGAACCTGGGTTACAGCTTGAAATATGCTGATAACCAACCCTACCAAAAGCCCTATCCCCAACGGCGGCGCAGCCAGCAGCATTGCCGTCAGCAATGTTTCGCGGGCTATGGACATAATCATTTCCGGGGTCAATCAATCCACATCCAATACTAAGGTTTTTTTAGCGATAGCTTAAAAGCAATGATTTGGTGATCAGGTACCAGCCATCAGTCATAACAAACAAAAGTATTTTAAACGGCAGTGAGATCATAATCGGGGAAACCATGAACATCCCCATCGACATCAGGGTACTTGCTACCACAATGTCTATCACCAGAAAGGGCAGGAAAATATAAAAGCCCATCTGGAAAGCCGTCTTCAATTCGCTGATGGTAAATGCGGGTATTAAAACCCCCATTGACAGCTCCTCGTGGTCAGCTGGCTTCTCCCCTTTGGAAATATCTAAAAAAAGGCTCAGATCTTTTTCCCGGGTTTGCTTGATCATAAAATCTTTAAGCGGAGCAGAGCCCCTCGCCATTGCTTCTGA
>JAAYCZ010000093.1 GCA_012729495.1 Syntrophomonadaceae bacterium
ATAATACCGCTGGTAGTATACCATGGCAAAGACCGCTGGAAAATAGGAACCACCCTGGGAGAAATGATAGTGGGATACAAAGACCTCCCGGAAGATATTAAAAAATTTACCCCGAACTATGAATACTTACTTTATGACCTATCGCAGTTTACCGATGATGAGATAAAAGGTGAAGCCCAGCTTAGAATACTGTTTACCACATTAAGAGATATATTTACAAAGGATAGCAAGAGCCTGCAGGATTCTGTCTTTAGAGCAGTAAGCTATCTGCGGGAGTTAGATGATAAAAAAACGGGAATAGAATACTTTGAGACCCTGATGAGGTATATATTTAATGCCAGAGCCGATTTGACCAGGGCGGATTTCAATGAAGTGGTTAAGAAAATTGAAACTACTTATCCAGAAGGGAGTGAGGTAGTGATGACTTTAGCGGAGATATTTAGAGAAGAGGGAAAAGAAGAAGGTATCTTAAAAGGCATGGAGGTCGGAGCAAAACAGGGTAAAATAGAAGTGGCTAAGAATGCTATAAGGGAAGGTATGGAATTGGGATTAATTGAAAAATTAACAGGACTGCCCAAAAAAGAGATAGGAAAAATAGCAAAAGAAATAGAAAATTAGGTAGGACAGGTGCCAGGCACTTAAGTTGTTAAGTTATTGTAGGAGAATAAATAATGCTATAATATCAGGCCAAATGATATAATGAAAATCCAAAATCCCCATGATAGATTCTTCAAAGAAACCTTAGGCAAGGTGGAGGTAGCAAAGCTGGACTACTCCCCTTGGGTACCAGAGCGGGGACAGGTGCCAGGCACTTAAGTTGTTAAGTTATTGTAGGAGAATAGGGGACTTAGCCCCAACATAGCCCCAACAGACAACACAGGGTCAACTGCCATTACGGTGGTTGCCCCTGTTGCTATTTTCTGCACCCCTGTTTCCAGTCACCCTTACCCCAGCCTACCCAGCAGTTGCAACAGCCCACCTGGGTCTACTCTCAGCCCCAAAGGAATGTAGCTAGTAACTGGAACATCCAAAAATCAGTCGATTTATTTAATTATTAGTTACTTGGTAAGGCACCTGTATCACCCATTTCAATAAATGTAATAAACAATACCAGTGATTATGTTCCCCAGGTATCTATTGCCCAGACTTATCTTAAAATCATGAAAGACTTCTGCTCTGAATTTGGCGATTGACGGGGCAGTAGCTATGATTATGGCGCTAGACCGGTGTATCCGGAATGAAGGGGTGAGCAAAGATAAATCGGTGTATGATGAGCGGGGGTTATTGCTTATCAGTACGTACTGATAAGCAATATTATCCCTACTAAAATAAAATCCAAACCCATGTGAAAATTCGCTGTAATTAACTATTTTTTCGCATTAATGGTTTGGAGTTTATTTTGCTTACTTTTTGCTCAGTTTACTGATTCCGCACAAAGAAGATATGCTTGTATCTGTATTCTTCCATTTTGCGGTAACTTTTTTATCATTTTCGCTTTCAAGTGTTGCCATTGCTTTTGCCTCCTGTTCAATCGTTATATCCATGTAAATCATAGTAGTTTGAAGCTGAGCATGACCAAGCAAAAATGATATCTGAACTATATTCATTCCGTCTTCAAGCCAATGGGAGGCTTTTGCATGACGAAACTGGTGTGCATGCAAATCCTCTGGTATATCCGGATTCTTCGCATGGCCAGAAGTAGCATGTTTTTTTAACATCTTTGAAACTGCAGCCTGGGTCATCTTAATATGAGTTCCTTTAATCTTAGAATAGAACAGGTACGCTTCTGGATCAGGGATATTACCATGAAATAAAACTATATATTTTTTCAAATGTGCGACTGCCTTTGGCAACAAATACAGTGTTCTTAGCTTATTGCCTTTACCCACGACATTTATATACGCTTTTCCGTTAAGACAAATGTTTTTAATTTGCAGCGATAAGGCTTCATCTAAACGAATAGCAGTTGCATAAAGCAGGATTATTAATGTAAGATCCCGTACTCCTGTCTTTGTTGTGCCATCGGGTTCTTCCATAAGAGTCTTAATTGCACTGCGGGATAAGCCATTGACCTTACGGTTTTTTCTCTTTCTCAATCTTATGGTTGCCGCCCCATTGGATAAATCTGAATATTTTACATCACGAGATGCCAGATATTTTAAAAATGCCCGTAAAGATGCAAGCCGGTTGTTGCATGTCTCAGGACTACAGTTTCGTATTTCTGTCAGCCATACAAGCCATCGCTCAATTTTTTCTTTATCGAAACAGCTTGCCTCAAAACATTCAAGCGTTATACCGGACTGTTCTAGAAAGCCAACATATAAAGTCAAGGCATTCTCATAGGAGCGGAGTGTGTGCGGACTACCGGTAAGGTGATTTGGAGCATACTCTCTGAGAAACAGAGAAATATATTTTGCAATGTCGACAGCTTCCGTTTTAGCTTTCTTCATATTCAGTCACCTCCGGAATGATATCATCAAATCCTTGCTGACTGTGTGAAGCAATCGTATCAGCTAATGCTGGAATCAGAGAGTAGTAATATTTTGTACTCTCCAGCTGCATATGTCCCATGCTTTTACTAAGATAAAGAAATTTATCTGAAAACCCAAAACCCTCATGTGTCCACGAATTTATATTTCTGATTGCGTAATTATGTCTGAGATCATAGGGATTAGCGTGGTCACGGTTGACTTTATCCCATATCCTTCTGAATACCAAAGGAGACCATTCCTGGTAAAAAGGAACCGTTGCTGTATATGCAAAGAAATATGTTCTTGAAGGAAAGATTTTTTCAATTACACTGTTGTAACTCTTTAAAATCTCAAGCATGGATTCATGTAGCGCAACATAGTGCTGGTCTACACCCTTAGATTCTTTTATATCAATGACACCATTAACGAGATCCATATTTTCAGTTGCCAACAGTCTAGCTTCAACCGTTCTCATTCCAGTGCTGAAGATTAGTCTGAAAAAAACGGAAACAGTAAGCCGTCGGGCAGCTGTTAACTGATTAGGTGCTTTTGATACTTCATTATCGCATTCTGCAAAAAACGATGAAAGCTCTTCATCTGTAAATGCATGAGGTATATATGTTCTATGGCACTCTGCCTTAATCAGTTCAGGAACAACGAGGGAACATATCTTTCGCTGATTCAGAAATTCGACTAATTTAGCAATGATATAGGTTCTGCAATAGCAGGAAATGGATTTTTCTGTTTTGCGCTGAATACACCAGCTGTCAATCATGTCCTGAGTTATTCCTTCTATCTTCGGAAAGTTTTCAAGACAATGACGGTCAAAATATAGCATCAGCTTATCATTAGCCTTATTCCAACGGTCGGATGCAATACGAAAGTCTCGGAATGGTTGTATAAGTACTTTCCTGGATGCGCTTATTTCAAACATGATTGAAACACTTCCTTTGCCATAGGAAAATCTTCTACGGAAAGAGCACACTCTCTCAGGTGTTTCATGTCAGCATGAAGATATGACGATAATGATTCCGGTGCCGTATGTCCCATAGTTCTGGTGATGACTGGCTGTGGAACTCCATTTGACAACAATTTTATAGCTAAATGATGTCTGAATATATGGGTCCCTTTTCTACGGCCTTTCTCTTGTCTTATATTTGCGGCTGACATTATTTTTTTCACACTATAGCCGATGCCATCCGTTGTAAGGTTATTGTGCGGCGCTCTTGAATCAAGAAATAGATAAGGTGAAGCGCTCATTGGACGTTCATTGATGCAATAATCATAAATAGCGTTTCCAACTACAGGGAGAAGCGGGATCTCCAATGGTTGGGATGTTTTCTGCTGGACAATGCGAATTCTGTCATTATTCCAATCGATAAATTCCAGTTGCATACATGCAATATCTATTCCTCTAAGACCTGTATGCAGCAAAAGGCGCCCAACAGCACGGTCTTTACAAGATAAAGAATAATTGCTGTCTTCCAATACCTGCCGGATTTTAGCTGCTTCACCGTCTGTAAGATAATCAATGTTTTTTCGGGCAATCCGCAGGTTTGGAATATATGCAAGAATTCTAGTGGCTTCTTCGTTCCCGGATTCAGAAAGGATTTTAAAAAAACGTATTATATTTGCACAAAGTGAACCAGATCTTTTTCTTACACCGTCTGCAAAAAAACAGGTTAGTACATCTTTTTCGGTTACATCCGAAAGTGAAGTGGCTCCTTTACATTGCAGTTCATACAGGAAAGAAGAAATCTTTGTCCTATAGGATGCAACTGTGGAGCTTTTTAGTCCTTTGCAAGTCTGTGTCTCAAAGTCCTCATACAGTTGCTTATACTCGCTGCTGAGCTTTGTATATGCAGACTTTATTTTCCAAAACGAAGAATAACTCTTTTTATTGTCCGGAAAGTTTCCGTGAAGATGAAACTGCTCCAGCTTGCCTATAATTGCCCTGACCTCATGAAGATAAGTTGGGCTGTAACTCTGATCGACATACCATTGGTAAACATCTTCGTATGTGGTCCAGTTATGATTACTGGCATTATCAGTAATCTGCTTGATAGTAGTTTTGTAACGATTGACATATGTTTCTGCATAATCATGCTCACGCAGATATGTCAAGAGCTCATCGTGATGAATGAGTAAGTAATTAATATCCATGAGATACCTCCTTTTTCAAAAAGTATCTCAAGGAGTGTGAATAAAATCAAAACATTTATAGGATTTTAGATGGATATTTAATGATTTTTTATGTGTGGTTTGGATTTTATTTTAGTAGGGATAATG
>JAAYCZ010000001.1 GCA_012729495.1 Syntrophomonadaceae bacterium
AATGACTAGCAAGGTTGTTGTTGGCGGCAAGACTTATAATGTAATCAAAGGCGGCGGATATATATCCAAAGACGATGGTGACACTTATTCAAGCATAACAGAAAGTTCCGGTAAAATCACAACTGATCTGAAAAATGCTACTGGCGGAGATGCAACGGTATATATGTCACCGTCCATGACCGTGGCTGCAATCCTAACAGGTAAAGGCAGTGGTGCCTCCAGCATCTATGGTGTTATTAATGACGCTAAAGTAGAGTCACTTGTTAATGGCAAAGTTACTAAATCCATTGAAGTTATGTTACCGGATGGATCTTTTGCAACCTATGCACCGGATAAAGACTCCGAAATTGAAGTAGATGGAGCGGCTGCCAGTGCTCTGGTAGCAGCCGATTTTGGAACAAAACTGAAAGTTGATCAATTTGTCCAGATTTCCTTAAATTCCGATGGTTACATCGATGTTATCAAGACTGGCTCATCCATCCAGGATTATACAAATTTTGGCATCGCTGGTGGTGGTGCTGCCAATATTGCCGGTGATAAAGATGCAATGACTGTTACCATTAATGGAAACAAATATGATGTATCTAAAGCGGTTATCTTCAATACCAGTCTGACAACTCCTGGTGACGACGATGAAGTTGATATTGTCGGTCTGGCTGAGTTTATTGACAATGCTGACAGCACAATAACTGGAAGCACTGGTATTTATGCCAAGGTAAAGAAGGGCGCAATTGAGTATTTTGTATTCAATAATGGCGGCGTGCTGGGAAGCAACAACAAACTCGCTATGGTTACTGGTACTGGAACTGATTCCGATGGCGCTTACGTTAAACTGATGACCATTGGCGATCCGGTTCAATACAGTGTGAAATCTGCTGCTGTTGATTATGCTAAGGGCGACGTAGTAAACTACAACTTGTCCTCTGGAAAAGTAAAAATCAATGATATGACTAAGTTGACTCCTGTTTGGAAAGAAATTGGTACTAAGCTGAGTATTGATAGTATTAACGGCAATATATTCGAAATTGGTGGCATAAATTACTCCGTTGACAAAGATACACTTTACTTCGACTATACAGGGAAAAACCCGGTTCTAGCCGAAAAAGACGATTTCTCAGCTGACGATTCCGTCCTGGTATACCAGGAAAAAGCCGGTGATGTTATTTCAGCTATTGTATTAGTTAAATAGCGGATCTGAAAGAATCGAATAAGTATAAAAGAGCTCTTGTTGCTTCGGCAGCAGGAGCTCTTTTTTAAATGGTGCCAGGCACCAAACTTACTAACTTATTGATCATACTGACACCCTTCGCTGGAGTAATAGCGGGGGTGTTTGTATATGGGGAGACAGCCGAGAAGGGAATATGAGGGAGGCGCTCTACCATGTGATTCAGCGAGGTAATAATCGAAAGTATATTTTCTCTACACCAGCAAAACAGGAATTTTATGACTGAGAAATTGGCAAAAGCGATGTAGTTTGATGGGGTGAAGATTAATATCCGTTATGCCAAATGGTATAATGCAGATAAATATCGCAGTGGACCAGTATTTGAGAAAAGATATAAGGAAATTATGATTCAGGATTCAAGACAAGAGATATCGAAGCAGTGTCTCCGCCAGTGCTGTTGGAAAGTGCATGGATAATTACGGGAATTAGACATTTGATTGTAACAAAGCACAATGTTAATATGATAAATATGACAAATATTAGAAAACGCTGGGGAGGAGTTGCTAATGGAGAGCAAAGACATACGTTGGAGGCAGAGGTTTAGAAACTATCAGAAGGCGCTGCAGCAGCTTAAGGAAGCGGTTGATCTAATGGATGCGAGAGACCTTTCGAACCTCGAAAGACAGGGAATTATACAGGTCTTTGAATATACTCATGAACTAGCGTGGAAAATGCTGCAAGACTTTTTAAAAAGCAGGGGAAATACCGAGAT
The DNA here is from genome assembly GCA_012729495.1 of Syntrophomonadaceae bacterium. Lineage (GTDB taxonomy): Bacteria > Bacillota > Syntrophomonadia > Syntrophomonadales > Syntrophomonadaceae > Syntrophomonas_B. Next base: position 1,938 of record JAAYCZ010000001.1, read on the forward strand.
CTACGGTTCAAAGGATGCAACTAGAGAAGCTTTTCAAGTGGGCCTGGTAGAAGATGGGGAAATCTGGATGAAAATGATTCAGAACCGGAATCTGACTAGTCATCTTTATGATGAAAAGACGGCAGAAGAAACAATTCATTTAATCAGAGATTTATATTTTGAAGCTTTTAATAAACTACGGATCAAAATGAACGATCTTTATGAAATTGAGGTTCAGAAAAAATGCGATACGGATTAAAAGAAGATACACTCAAACAAATAATTATTGTTTTTACACGAATCCCCAAGATAGAAGAAGTCATTATTTTTGGATCCCGGGCTATGGGGACTCATCGGAAGGGATCTGATATTGACCTAGCCCTGAAAGGTAAAGATATTAATTTGGATGATCTTCTAAAGATAAGTACAGAGCTGGATGAACTGGAACTACCTTATCTTTTTGATTTGCTGGTATTTGATAGAATTGATAACAGTGATCTGAAGGATCACATCTGCAGAGCCGGGGAAACAATATATCATAAATATGTGCCAGGCACCTAACTTTCTTTCGTCATAAGCGGTAAGGCCGGTCCCACGAATGCTAATGCAGAGGGGGGCGGCCTTTGTATTTTTATTACACTCATTCTGACCAAAGGCAACATTTCCAAATTATCTCTATAGCCTGTTAGCTTGATAGGAGTTAAAATGTATATACAGTAGAAAATATTTGCAGATGAGGAGAGGATTGCTGAATGAAAATACATAAGGCTGTTACAGCGTTGATTGCTGCCTGTATGATGTTGCTGATGTTTTCGTATGCCGGACAGGCAGATGCGGCAGTTATCGAAAAAGAAGGAAACCCGGTGCAGATGGTGCTTACTGATTGGGGGGGCGTGAGCCTCAATCTGCAGGGGCAGGAAAAATATTTCAAGGTTTGGGAACGTTCCACTGGCAACTACTCGAAAATCAATCTGGCTTTGACTAATATCGATTCCTATGATGTAGATGGCAGGAACCTTGTTTATGCGATCAGTTCCGGTTCGGCCATGGACGTTTACCTGTATGATTTAAAGACCGGCACTAATAAAGCCATATCCAAGACTTTTACCGCCAAGCGTAGTGTTAAGATTTGCGGCGACCGGATAGCTTGGGTGGATTACGGCATCGGCAGCGGTGGGATATACATATACAATTTGACTGATGGCAGTTCGACCAGTATCAAACTACAGGAAAGTAAAAACATTGAATTAGCCCTTACGGATGCTTATCTGGCTTATATTAGTCATCAGAACGGCATAAACGGAGTATTTGTATATAATCTGCAGGACGGGTCTACCATCGCAGTCAGCAAATCCTATGGTGACAAGGCGTCATTAAGCATGTCTGACAACAAATTGGTGTGGGCGGAGGGCAGTGGAGCCAAACTTCCGATTGGCAGTTTTTATAATCAGGTCTATGGTTATGCGGTTGCCAACAATGCTTTAAATGAGTTGTGGATGTATGACATCTCCCTGGGAAAATTAACCCAGTTGACGGACAATGATGCCAACGACGTTCAGCCCTGGATATGGGAAAACTATGTGACCTGGGTACAGAATTTAAAGGGAACTCCAGATATTATGCTGATGAATCTGGGCAATGGAATGATTGAGAAAATAGCTGCAACTGACTTCTATGAAGTGAAACCCAATATGGATTATGGTTATCTCTCCTATATTACCATCAAAGGCAATCTGGCAGATTTAACCGTGTTGCCTTTGACTGGCGGGGATTCCTCATCCCCGGATGAGCTGACAGCAATTAAATTGTTTATTAACGACACTCAATATTTTATGAATCCGGAACCTTATATTAAGGACGGGCGTACATTGGTGCCAATGCGCAGGGTTTTTGAGATCCTGGGGGCACAGGTGGACTGGAATGAAAAAGAACAAAAGGTTACTGCCGTAAAAGGAAGTACTGAGATTAAACTGTATATTGGCAGCCAGACTGCCTACAAGAATGGACAGCCGGTTCAGCTTGATGTGCCAGCCGAAATCATGGCTTCCACCGGTCGTACCATGGTTCCATTGCGGTTTGTGTCCGAAGCGCTGGGCTGTAGTATCGAATGGGCAGGATCGACCCGGACAATAACGATTAATACCGGTATTTAATTAGCTTTATTAACTGAGCCAGGGAATCGATGACAGATTTCCTGGCTCATTTTCATTTATAAATGAGAGTTTTGCATATTTAAATTATTTTCAATTATCATGCCACTTTTAAAATGTCATCCTGAGCGTTAGAGAAGCGACGATGCCACATGGCATCTAGTGCCGAAAGCGATCAGAAGGCAAGCTCAGCGCAGCCTTAGCGTCGGTGGATCTACGGTATTTATGAGACCCTTCGCTGTCGCTCAGGGTGACATTGCTGCAGAATTTTTTGCATTATGCAAAACTCTCAAATAAATGGTTGCGGTCTGGTTTGTCTTAACGCTATAATTCAGATAGACAACAACCGACCTACCGGTCGGTCGGAAAAAATTACAATTATTTTGGAGAGGGGTACAACGGGTGAAAAAGATCGACAAATCAGTATTTCTGGTGATGATTTTACTTTTGGCAATAATTTTGGGCTTGGGCGGATGCGGCAAGGATACCGAGGTGGTCAAGGAAACTGCTCTGGCGGTTTCGGTAACCAAGGCGCAGCAGATGGATTTGGTGCAGAATGTCAGCTATGCGGGTATCGTCCGCGGCCGCAATGAGGTAACCATAATGCCGAAGGTACCGGCACGGGTAACTGCCATATATCTTAAACCCGGGGATTCGGTCAAGGCCGGGCAGACGATTATGACTCTGGATAGCAGTGATTTGAATGCTGCCATTCGTCAGGCTGAGGCTGGTGTAGCCCAGGCGGAAGCCGCCTTACGGACCAATACGGTACAGCTTGAATCGGCGCGGACAAATTATGAGCGGGCGCAAAAGCTTTTTGCTGCCGGGGCTCTTTCTCAAGCTGATTTGGAAAAGTTCCAAGCCGCTTTTGATACTCTAAACTCGGGTACTGCTGCGGCAGCTGCCGCTTCAGCCCGGGCGGCCCTGGCCACCGCTCAGGAAGCGCTGGATAAATGCAATATCACCTCGCCAATCAATGGGGTGCTGGGCAGTGTGAATCTGCAGCTGGGACAAACCGCGAGTCCCACCATGCCGGCTGCTATCGTTACCGACAATGCGGATTTGGAAGTAGAAGTAATGGTCAATGAAAATGACGTTAGTTACATAGAAACAGGCAGCGAGGTTGATATTCTTATAAAAGCAGTAAGTGCAGACAGAATCAAAGGCAAAATTGATAGTGTATCCACGGTGGCTGACCCGGTCAAACGCAACTTTGCGGTTAAAGTAGCGTTACCTAACCCGGACGGTAAAATTAGGTCAGGTATGTTTGCTGAATTGATTATAGATACCATCAGTAAAAACGACGTTCTTTGTATACCGGTTAACGCCGTCATTCCCAAAAGCGGCAGCTCAATCGTCTATATTATTGATAAAGATAACAAAGCCCGGCCGATCGATGTGCAAACCGGGATTAAAAACAACCGCTATATAGAAATCACCAAGGGTTTAAGCGCCGGGCAGCAGGTGATTACGAAAGGCAACACTCTGGTCAATGACGGTACCCTGGTGCGGGTTATTGCCGGGGGTGGAAAATAAATGAAAATTGTTAATTTTGCGCTTAAACGCCCGGTAACCATTACCATACTCGTAACCGTATTGCTTTTACTCGGTTTGTTTACCTATTCCAAGATGGGCTTAAATCTCCTGCCGGATATGAAACTGCCGGTAGCGGTGGTTATGACTACTTATACCGGGGCCGGCCCGGAGGAAGTGGAGCAGATCAGCAAAACTTTGGAGGGTACGCTGGCCGGTATCAGCAATATCAAAACCATTCAGTCTATTTCCTCATCAGGATCGTCCCTGATTATTCTGCAATATAACTGGGGTACGAACATGGAAATAGCGATGACCGATGTTCGTGAAAAGATTGGCATTATTGAAAAATATTTGCCGGCGGATGTTGATAAGCCAATGGTTATAAAGATGGATATCAATAATCTGCCGGTGTTGCAGATGGGTATAAGCGGCACTGATGATATGTCGCTGGTACAACTGCAAACCCTTGCGGAAGACGTAATTGAACCCCGCCTTTCTCGTTTGCCGGAAATTGCTTCGGTAGTTATTACCGGAGGCATGGAACGGGAGATAAAGGTGGAAATAGATCCGGTCAAACTGCAAAATTACGGCCTGACTCTCAGTCAGATCAACGCCGTACTGAAGGCTGAGAATTTTAACATGTCCGGCGGCAGTGTAGCCGAAGGTGACCGTAAATATTATGTTCGTGCGCTGCAGGAGTTTGAGTCACTGGATGATATAAAGCAAGTTGCCATCGCGACTGCATCCGGAAATATCGTTTATCTGGGCGATATTGCCACCATCACTGACGGATATGTTGACGACCGGCAAATAACCCGCGTAGATCAGAAGCCGGCAGTGGGTATTCATTGTCTGAAGCAAAGCGATGCCAATACGGTTAAAGCTTGTGACGCGGTTAAAGCAGAACTGGAAAAGATTGAACAGGAATTGGGCGTCGATCTGAATATCAAAATCGCGGTTGATCAGTCTGAGTTTATCAAACATTCCATTGACAATACTAAAAAAATGATCCTGGAAGGCGCTTTGCTGGCTATTTTGATGCTCTTCCTCTTCTTGCGCAACATGCGTAGTACCTTAATTATTTTTACCGCAATTCCTTTATCAATTATTGCCACTTTTGTACTCCTGTATTTCAACAACAGCACTTTGAACCTGATAACCATGGGCGGTTTGGCTTTGGGCTTGGGCCGAATGGTGGACGACTCTATCGTGGTATTTGAAAATATCTACCGGCATCGAAGTTTAGGCTTGTCCCCACTGGAAGCCGCCCGGACCGGAGCATCGGAAGTGGGCAGCGCCGTAATTGCCTCAACTTTGACCATTATTGCGGTTTTTATACCGATTCTCTTTACCGAAGGCATTGCCTCCATAATATTCAAACCCCTGGGAGTTACGATTGGTTTTGCCGTGTTCTGTTCGCTGCTGGTGGCGCTGACGGTCGTACCGCTGATGTCATCACGTATGCTGACCGACCGTTCCATGGCGAAAAAAACCGACGGAGGCAGGGTTTATCGCTTGACCGAAGGCTTCGGCGGCTGGCTGGACAATCTCGGAGAACGTTACAAAAAGATGGTTGCCTGGGCGCTGGGACACCGCAAAGCGGTTATCATTACCGTAACCGTCCTGATGCTGCTCAGCTTGGC
>JAAYCZ010000094.1 GCA_012729495.1 Syntrophomonadaceae bacterium
ACATCAAAGCCCGGTTTCTTTTCCACCAGAACGCGTTTTACAGTGTTATTCAATCTATTCTGCCTCATTTCTCGAGTGCTCATTTTATATGTTATATCATATATGGTTTTGCTTTTGAAGGAAAGGGAGAGCGCTTGGCGAAAAATTAATTATTAACCTATTGCTGCTCCCGTAAGGAGAAGTTTTGGATTAAAATGGGTGTAAAAATAATGGCAAAGGTGATAATATCAAACAAACCGAACAATAGATACAGGAGGTTTGTCAATGAATCGCACATTTGCAATGGTAAAACCGGACGGCGTACAAAGGGGCCTGACCGGGGAAATCATCAGCCGGTTTGAAAAAAAGGGTATAAAGATCGTCGCTTTGAAACTGATGCAGATTACTACGGATCTGGCAGAACAACACTATGGCGAGCATAAAGAAAAATCTTTTTTTGCTGAATTGGTTGGATTTATTACATCCGGCCCAGTGGTGGCCATGGTGTTGGAAGGAGATAATATCGTCCCGATTGTCAGGGCCATGATGGGTGCCACCAATCCGGTGGATGCAGCCCCGGGAACCATTCGCGGCGACTATGCCATGTCCATTAATAAAAATATAATTCACGGTTCAGATTCACCGGAAAGCGCCATTCGTGAAATCGATATATTTTTCAAAGAAGAAGAACTCTACGGAACGTAGGTTGCCTAAAGGCAATGGCTGCGGTAATCTGGGCGTAGTCATTGCGAAAGGAGAACAACAACCATGATCATTACATCTCTTTCTTTGCCTATGTTACGATGAATCGTGGTGACAAAACAAGATCTAGATTAAGAGGAGGGCGACAAAATGTATAGTGAAAAGAGCAAACGACACGGTGGTTCAGTTTCCGATGGGCTTTATGGATTGGGATTCATCGGAGCACTCGTGTTCTATCTTCAGCACGCCACGTCCTTGGTGGCCGGCCTGATCGGCATTGGCAAAGCTCTGGTATGGCCGGCCTTCCTGGTCTATAATTTGCTGGCTTATTTGAAGATGTAAAGCATTAATAAGGGGGCGAGAAAATGGCAAAAACTACTAAAGGCAATTGTTTATGCTGCGGCGGAGTTTTCGGCAAGACTGCTATGAGCACGCATCTGCAGACTTGTATTACCCGAAAGGCGGAATATGAAACAGATGAAATCAACAAAACTGAAAGCTATTATTGCATTTTTGTACAGGGGCAGTACAGCCCGCAATACTGGATTTATGTGGATATACCTGCCAATACGACTTTGAAGGTGCTGGATGGTTTTTTGCGGGATATATGGCTAGAATGCTGCGGTCATATGAGCCAATTCATAATTGGCAAACGAATATATTCATCATATGCTGACAAAGAATTTGGAGACAGGAGCATGAGTACGAAATTAAGCAGCGTTTTGACAGTAGGTGATAAGTTTAAGCATGAATATGATTTAGGCTCAACTACATGTTTGCAACTAAAGGTCATAGCTGAGTTTAGCGGCAAGAAAAGAAAAAAGAAGGTAAGATTGCTGGCCAGAAATAATCCGCCGGTTATTGAGTGTTCATATTGCGGAAATCCAGCCACCAATATATGCTGCGAGTGCATCTATGATGGACAAGGCTTTCTTTGTGATACTTGTCTGGAAAAACATGAATGCGGAGAAGAAATGTCTATGCCGATCGTTAATTCCCCAAGATCAGGAGTTTGCGGATATACGGGCGGTATTTACGATTAAGACGTTTACCGTTGGATTAAATTGATTTTATGAATGCAACCCGGCTATGAAGTGAAAGTTGAGGATAAGTGATGAATAATAATGCAAGGTACAGCAAAGCCCAGTGGAAAAAATTAAAAGAGCTGGCCGGCGAAGTATACAAAATTGAATTGGATGCGGAATTGGACAAATTATTTGACGTATTTCAATCCTGGAAGTCCGGCAAGGTAGATTGTTGGGACGTGGAGGAGGCGATTCATAAATTTCACCAGGGCCCATCCAGGAAGCTGTACAACCGACATAATAATGCGGATGCGGATATAATTGTTGCATGGGCGCTGAAAGGCGGGATTCTGCCGGCCGACAAGGTTCCGGAAGATCTGCTGGAAGAAATTAAACACATTATGGCTATCTATGATTGAGGTTCTAAAAACATGGGGCATGCTGTATGTGTTCCGTTGTGCTGTTTATTATGCGTCCGATGATATTTATAATCCCGAATTATTAACATGGTGGAATTGGAAAGAAAAAACTTTATAACGGTGGAAGCTTATGTCAACAGCTCGGATCATAACCTATAACATAAAAAGCGGACATGGGCAGGACGGGAAATTGAATTTACACCGCACTGCAGCCGCTCTTAAAGAGCTGGATGCCGATATTATTTGTCTGCAGGAAGTAGATCACAGAATGCGTCGGACTTATTTTGCGAATCAAGCATGGTATCTGGCACGTAAGCTTCACATGCAGTACAGCTTTGGTGCCGCCATAAATTATAGATGGGGAGCCTTTGGCAATGCGATTCTGTCCAGGCATCCCATTGTTCTAGAAAAGAATTATCAACTTCCGGCCTTCAATTCCAAACGGGCCATGCAAGAAGTTCATTTGATGATCGACGCAAGCAGCCTACGGGTTTTTAACACCCATTTGGAGCTCAATCACAAGCTGCGGTTCAATCAGGCAGAAAGCTTCATCGTTCCGCTTGTTAATGCATCTGATGAACCGGGTGTTTTGTGCGGAGATTTAAATGAGAGCCCGTCATGTCCTGCGGTTCAATGCCTGAGCAATTATTTCCGGGATAGTTTTGATGTGAATTCCGGTTCCTGCATATATACCTTTCCCGCTGATGTACCTAATGATAGAATAGATTACATTTTACTTAACGCGGCCTGCAGGGCGGTTGATTATAAAATAACTCCAACCCAGGCTTCTGACCACCTCCCGGTTCTGGCCGTCGTTGAGTTTTAAGTCCAACGGGCGAGCTAACTTATTGTAACTTTATTCGGTCAGTGGGATCGTTTATCATTGATAACAAATTTGTACTTGCCGGTAATCGGAGATAGGGGTAAAAACTGATTAAGATTTATTATTCGCATCACTTTGGTTCTTTGGTCGATTCTCAGTCTTCATTTGATTTGGCCTTAATATCCCGTAGTTTCATTACATTGATCATAGGGATATGAACAGGCGGGTGAATGCCGGATTGAGCTGTAACACTTATTAAATAGGAACGGGAGATATGCAGCAAAGTGATGAGCCCGTTTATTTCAATCATTTCCATGAATTTTTCACGTGATAATCTCTCGGGATTACCAGCAAATAGACCATGCATTTCCAGTTCGATGTTAAAAAGGATTTTATTTTTGACTTTTGCTTTTACCTTAACAAAAAATTTAAGGATGCCCCGTAATTGATTCCCGTCCTCTTCGACCCCGGCAATTTTGTAATCAAAATCAAATGAAATGTCTGCCCGGCCTTTTATATTAATAATTCTGGTATCCAAAAGCAATTTGTTTACTCTGCTGCCCAGAATTTGAAAATCGGCCAATGCTTCATTGTTGTTATTCATGCTCCCACCGCCAGATATTCAATATATTCAGCAATATTGTCTTTACACTCTGCTCTTGATATAACTGAGTCTTCCTGCTCAAGCTCCTTGAATTCAATACTGAATTCGAAACCCAGTTTAGTAGCAATCTTCCAAAGCTGTTCTACCGTATAGTTGTAGTCGCCGCTTTCAAGTTTGGCTACCATAGGCTGAGTAACGCCCAGTTTTTCAGCAAGATTTTTTTGTGATAGGTTGTATTTTTGTCGGTAATCAAACAGGTTAGTTGAAATTTTATAATAGATTTCATACAAGTCATCTTTTTTATTAGTTTCATCTTTGTCTAGCTGGTCAATCATTTCCCATGCATCCGGCAGATTCCTAATATCAATCATCATTAATAACCTCCTTTAGTCGTTTCTGAGCCAGAGGAATATACTTGCTATAACTATACTGACTCATATTTTTATGGTCTTTTTCTTCAAAAGCGCAAAGCAATAAAGCATATCTAAGCCTGTTACATTCTATTTCTATGAAAGTAAAAAGTATACGGATATTACTTTGAGATTTATTAAACTTTATTGCATATAGACCATCGGCCTGCTTAAGCTTTTCAAACCAATCACTTTTTAAATGCATTTTTCCTGTCGTTCATCCAAGAATTTAAGCCTCTGTTTATATTTTCCGCGGAAATCATCTTTATGCCCGCTTTTTTCCAATATATTATGTAAGTCACCTTCAAAATCCCAATGAGTCTTTATGTATTTGGTTTGAAATTCTTCGGGGTAGAGGATTTTTCCCAAGTGGTCCACAACAATGACATCACAATCATTATATTACCCATAAGTTATACTAACAATACATATTTTCATCAAATATCACCTATAAGTTATTATTATTCTATGAATTTCATCAAAGGTAATTCGTTTTTTGCAAAACATTTTTCGAAAATTGCTGTTTTTATCATTTAACACTTCTAAACATTCTCTGCCTTACCGCCCCCGGCTCCGGTCTTTTTCGAGATCGTAAATGATTTTCTTCAGGTACCATTCTTCAGTTTGATTCGGATGTTTTGATTTAATGTAATTCAATTGCCGCTGCAGGGACTGCTCGGCGTCAGTGTCGGTGGAACCATACAGCATTTTATATTCCTTCTTTAACCGTTTGATTACGAACGGTTTTTTTATGGCCTCAAGAAAACCTGGCATTCATCAAACCCCCAATAAAAAGAATAAATTTTTTACATGAAACATTTTTGGATATCTCAAAGCATAGAACTTACTTCTTAATTTATGTTTATATCTTTAATTTTATATAATATGGGAAATTTATGCAAAATTATTGAGCTGGTTTGATGATGATCAAAGGTTTGCTTATTGAATAGCAACCAATATTTATAAGAAGAGGAAAAATGTTTCACGTGAAACATTTTTGATTTATGAGTGCCTATTTTACGGGATTCTTTAGAAAAAAACTATTGAATATTTTATGATTTCTTTTTTATGTGTCGGAATAACAACTGGTAAACAAAGAAAGATAGCTTAATTAAACTTCAGCTACTTTTTGTTTAGAGATCTTTTTTAAAGATTTTCTTCCAATCTCAATCTTATTTTCTCACCTCATTAACCACCAGTTTGTATTTGCCGGTGAGGGGATCGTTGGGTATTTGATCGACTACTTCAATATCAAAGCTTACCTTGCCGGCGGCCTGCTGATGATTGAGGATCTCCTGCAGTCGGTGTCTCACTGCTTCAATCGTACCGTCATGATTTCCATTCAGGGATATGCGGGCGATAAAATAATCTTCCCGTTGCTTGATCACCTGGATTTGCCGTAGGCCTTCTACATAGAACTCGACAAATACTAAGGGGTGAATGGCAATCTTTGTGCCGTCTGTATTGAATTGCAAAAAATCCTCGGTGCGTCCCTCAATCCCTTCGATCACTTCAAACGGAAGTTTCTTGTTTACCGGATTCCTGTCGATGCTCAGTACATCATCCATTCTATACCTGATCAGCGGCAGAACATAGTTGTATAAATTGGTCAGTACCCCGTGTCCGTAGGCTTTTGAAGATACGGGATCATCCCGGTCGTCTAACGTCTCCATGATGTTCCAGTCATTAAACAGGTACATCCCGTCATTATAAGCGGTCTCGGCACCGATGATTACTGACTCGGAAGCTCCGTAAATGCTCCGGGGCTCAACCCCGAACGCTTCCTGGGCAGCCGTTTTCTGCTGGGGGGTAAGCAGTTCACCGCCCGTATTTATTACCTGAGGGTTTATATGCAGTTTTCCTTCCATCTGGGCCCCGGCAATGTTATATAACATGGAACTGTACGCTACTAGAATAGTTGGCTGGAAGTTGTTCAGTTCCCGGATAACATGATCGAGTGTCGTCTCTACTGATACCGGCAGGAACTTGATATAATAGTCGCGGTAGCGGCTGATTGCCGTGTAGGCAGCATAATGACCGTTAATGGCGCCCAGAAATGCCACCCGCTGGGGAAGCATCTTGAGCAGCGGTTTAACAAAAAAAATGTATTTTACAAACAGAACGTTAATGGCATTCAAATCCTTGTCATCATAGACAAATATGCCGATTTTGCCACTGGAACCCGAGGTGTGGATGACTGTATACTTGCCCATAAAACGCTCATTATACCTGGCGGGATCATTAATAAAGGCTGACAAGGCCGCTTTCTTTATGGCTTTATCGCAGACGGCTTCATTGAAGTTATCCATGATTAATTTTTTATCGACAATGGGCAAGTCAGTGATCTGCAGTTCGCTGAGATTATGGGGATTGATTCCGTGGCTTTTATATAGTTCCCGGTAAAAATCAGAGCGGCTGCACGCATGGCCGATCATATTCTCCAGCCTCTGACGCTGCACCTTTCTGATATCATCGGCGGTAAAATTGGCATAGTCTCTGCCCAGGTAATATTTTTTAAAAAAATCTCCTTTGACAACAAGCCGGCGACTGAGTTTCATTTTCTACCTCCTTGCTCCTAGTGATTTTCTCTCCGGTTCTGTGTTTATTATATATACATAAATTCATATTAACATTAAGGGCGCTTGATAGAACTTAAAAAATTATAACGGAGATCCGCAACGCTCAGGCTTTACTATCATATGTAATTTGGCATCAAAAATGTAAAATAGTGCAAATATAATTCCGTGTCATTTTAAACGTAGTGAAGAATCTTTATTTTAAAACATAAGACACCGAAGCCCGGCAGAGGAAAGGCAAGCTCTGCCGGACTGACATATATTTATGGGCCGGTTGGCCGAAAGTATCTTAAATTACTTTATTTTATTGATGCGACGCAAATTTTTTTGCATGCTTGTTACTTAATCAGATTCATTTTGCGCGCTTCAAAGGTCAGCTCATCTCGGAACTCCGGATGGGCGATGTTAATGATCTTTTGTACTCTGGTTCTCATTTCGCATCCCTTGATCGAAGCTATACCGTATTCAGTGACCAGATTGTCCACCTCAAAGCGGGGCGTGGTAACAATCGATCCCAGCGGCAGGGAAGGATTGATGCGGGAGTGTTCTTTGCCTTCTTTGTCGGTAAAGGTTGAGTACAAAGCCAGGAATGACTGGCCTCCCTTGGAGCGCCAGGC
>JAAYCZ010000095.1 GCA_012729495.1 Syntrophomonadaceae bacterium
AATACGAACCGCTGGTGCGCGATTATGATGTAAAAACTTTGATTTTCAACTACAACCGCGTCAGCGGCAGCCCCGATCACCTGGAGGTGATGGCCCGGCTGATTGATAAATATGATTTGACCATCGGTGTCATAGAAACTTCAAAACAACTGGGCATTATTGAGCAGGAAGGCCTGAGCGCGGTCATGTCTGCCACCAGATACCCGATCAACCGGGTTTATTCAACCGGCAACGATGATTTTGTAACTTCGGTGGATGAGCGTTACTACCGCTGGATCAGAGCCGTTGTCGACCGGGGAATAAGAATTCTATATGTCGTGCCTTTTAATGACGATAAAAAAATGGCTTCGGTCAACATGAACGAAACCATTGATACCGTAGCCAGGTTCCTGCCCGCCATCGCCGCCAAGGGTTTTATCGTTGACCAAACGGCGGTTCCCTACGGTCTTAACAGCGCTGCAACTACTTCAGCCCATCGTTTGGCCGTCTCCCTCAGCTTGCTGGCAGCTTTACTGCTCTACCTTTTGTATTTGCTGCATCCGCAGCGCAAATGGATGCGGGCGATTGCTATCCTTGGTCTGCTGGCCTGTCTGGCGGTTAATCTCCTGCTGCATATGGATTTTTCCAAAGTGTATGCCCTGGGGGCGGCAGTTCTTTATCCGACTTTCTCCAGCCTGCTGCTGCTGATTTATTTAAAAAATTATCCCCAGCATGGGTTTATAAAAAAATTGCTGGGCTCGCTGGCCATCACCCTGGTCATCAATGCCATAGGTATGTATACGATTGTAACTTCTTTGGCGGACATCCGCTATATTATGAATCTGTCCTATTTCAGCGGGGTAAAGGTAGCCTTTATATTGCCGCTGCTGCTGTTCCCGCTTAATTATTTATGCGTAACTGTTCCCCGGGAGAGATGGCTGGGGATGCTGCGCAGCCAGCTGAAAAAAACTCCTTCTTATCTGGCGCTGGGACTATTCTTGTTGGCCATGGTTGTAATCTATATATATATCGGCCGCAGCGGTAATACTTCCGGCATCGAAGTTTCCCGTCTGGAAATCCGGCTGCGTGAGGTTCTGGAGAATATTTTCCTGGCCCGCCCGCGCTTCAAGGAGTTTGTGATCGGTTATCCGGCGCTGCTGGCCATGGTTTATCTCTATCACCGGTATAAAAATGACCTGATCATGCTCCTACTGGGGTTTGGAGTAGTGATCGGCAGCATTTCCATGGTCAATTCCTTCTGCCATGTCTTTACGGCGGTGAGCATTTCCGCCAGCCGCACGCTGGCCGGGTTGATTATCGGATTATTGCTGGGCACAGTACTGCTCATCTGTATCTGGCTGGCAGAAAAGATCCGGGCTATATAGGAAGCACGGGGACGGTTCTCTTGCTTCCTTTCCTGCTCTTTGCTTTTTGCTCTTGGGGTGGGAAGCAAGGAAGCAAGAGAACCGTCCCCGTGCTTCCCGTGCTTCCTGGAGGAACTTATGAACAATCAGCAACGTTTGCAGGAATTTGATTTTCTGCGGGCTCTGGCAACCCTGACCGTGATTGGCATCCATGTCAGTGCCGCTTATGTATATACTTCCATGTGGGGCTGCCTGGCCAACCAGGTGGCCCGCTTTGCGGTGCCGCTTTTTCTGATCATGTCAGGTTTTTTGTTGGCCCATACTGATCTTAACAAACAGACTTTTTCGGCGCCGGATTTTTACCGTCGGCGTTTTGGCAAAATCCTGTGGCCTTATTTCCTGTGGAGCCTTTTCTACTGTTGTTTGACTGGAATTATGGGAGCGGATTTGCTGGCTGCGCTGCTGCAGCTGCCACAGCAGTTGATCTGGGGAACAGCTTATTATCATCTGTATTTTGTGGTCATCATCATTCAGCTCTATTTACTCTATCCGTTGCTGTACCGCTGGCTGCAGCAGACTCCCCGTATCTGTCTGCTGACTGCGCTGGCACTGACGCTGACCTGCCAGATTATGCTCAATATGTATTCTTTGGGTCAGTTGGCGCTGCCTCAGCAGCTTAGCAATCTTTCATTGATATTCTTCCCGGTGTGGATCTTTTTCTTTGTTTTCGGGATGTTTGCCGCCAGGTTCATTCAGGGCTGGGCGCGGTTCTGCAAGAACCACCGCGCTCTGCTGGCACTGCTGTGGATATTAAGTCTGGTGCTGGTGGTGGGGGACGGTTATCTGCACAATACCTATGGTTCTTCCAGCCGTCCCTCGGTCATGCTTTACACCCTATGCAGCTTTTTCTTTTTTTATGCTCTGGCTCTCAATTACCGGGGTTATTTTCGCCCCGTCATTGACTGGATCGCCCGGCAGTCTTTCCTGATCTATCTGCTCCATCCTCTGGTTTTGACCGGTTTAATAAGCTTGGCCGGCCTGATGGGCAGAGCGGATTTGTGGAACCGCACCCGCGGCATGATCGCCATCTATCTGCTGGTAACATTGCTCAGCTGCGCGGCTGCCTACATCATCTCACTGACTCCTCTGGCTGAAAAGCTGGGCGGAGTAAGAATGCCGAAATTATAACGTATTACAACCAGGGGAGGGGTTGACGCGATGAAAAAAGGTTTCTATTTTCTGGCGGGGATTCTACTGTTGCTGGTCATTGCAGCTGCCGGCATCTACCTAACCAGATATTATGACGGGTATTTTGATGAACAGAAAATCGTCAGTAAGGATAAAATAAAAACCATTGTCAAAGTAGATAAAAAATACCTGCGTTTATACAATCACGTCGGCGGCTACGCCATCAATTATCCGCGCAGCTATCAGCCTGACCTGACTCTGGCGGATCTGAAAAGCGAATTTCATAATGAAACCGTCGAGCTGGAAGTCTATCGTGATGATTTTAACGGCAAAATCAGCGATGCCAGAGCTTATATCGGCTATAGCAACGGTTTTCTCACCCGCGACAAAAATATTACGGTGGAAATCAATAAAAATACCCTCATCAATGGTCGCCCTGCCCATCTCAGTAAATGGCAGCGCGCCGGGCTGACCCGGGTCAAAAATGATAAAAATCACTACTTTTGCGCCCAACTGGTAGAAAATCCCCGGCTGGTCTACACTGTCATCATGAAATCCAGCTCGCCTATCGATGACAAGGAATTTATGCGGCTGGTCAAAAGTTTTCGACCGATCAGCCTCAACGAACCGGCAGTAAAAACCTGCTACCATCCGCAGCCCAAACCATGGAATGAGGAAACCCGCCGGTTTTATGAGCAGTATTTCGGCGAGCAGGCCAGCCTGAAATGGGGTATTTATGAACCTACTGCGCCCGCCAAGATTAAGAATCTGGCCTGGCTGGAGGATCGTCTCGATTATGATTTTCATTTCCTGATCCGCTACCAGAATCTTGACAAACCCTTGCCGATGCAGGAATTGCAGCAGGCCTGGGAAAAACAAAAGTGCATTGAGCTGACGCTGCAGTTGGGCTTTGAGTTTGCTGATGCGGCCGCGCCTTACAACCCGACCGGAATCCCGCTGGCGGAATTCAATCAAAATATTATTCCCGAACTGTTAAACGGTACTTTTGATGCTTATCTCCAGCAATATGCACGGGATATAAAATCTTTCGGCCATCCTATCCTGTTTCGCCCCAACAACGAAATGAACGGTGACTGGTGCGTATATTGCAGCTACCATTACGGCAATGATGCTGACCTGTACCTCGAAGCCTGGAAATATATCTATAATATTTTTACGGTTAATCAGGTCGACAACGTCATCTGGGTCTGGAATCCGCATGATCTTTCCTTCCCCGATTTTGGCTGGAACAACTATCTGAATTATTTCCCGGGCAGTGCATACGTTGATATTATCGGTCTGACCGGCTATAATACCGGCACATATTATGAGGGGGAAAGATGGCGGGAGTTTGCTGATATTTATGACCCGCTCTATGCTGAATATGCGGCGCGTTTCAATCTGCCTTTCATGATCACCGAGTTCGGCAGCAATTCGGTCGGCGGGGACAAATGCCGGTGGCTGGAGGATATGTTTGCGCACATCGACAGTTATCCGCGCATCAAGGCCGCCATTTTCTTCAGTGCCACGGATATGGACGGTAACAACCATCCGGCTCGGATTTATCGGATCGATGAAAACGAATCTGTTCTGGACGTCATCAAGGAAGGATTGGCCCGTTATAAATAAAAGCGAGGGGCATTATAGACTAATTAATAAAATCCAAAATCAACAGAGCAAGCAAAAGGGTTTAAAGCAGCCAATCAATACTTTATTTGCAAGAGACCCGCTGAAATAAACGATTTATTTACCAATACCCGAAATATTACAACAAATATAAACGTAAACTGATATATAATTTTTATATAGTATTTTCCATATTTATTAGATTGAAGGGATGATATTGAAACAATTAATTAAAAGAAGCCTGGCTATTTTACTAACTTTAGCTTTGATGATTGGCACGATACCATATAATGCCTCGGCCGCAAATGCAGATAATGATTATGTTTTGACCTCAATTTCGCATGCAGATACCATAGCCAAAGTAAATGTCAGCGGCAAGTTTAATGCCACCCTGACCGTACCTTACGATTATGCTAAGGTAATCGATTTGTCAAATGGACTCGACATTTCCTATGACAAATCAACCTACTATTCAGCTGTAGCATCTTTTCCGGACGGTGCCGAGGCAACTGTTGGCGGAGATGCCATATCAATGTTAGTCACCTATCAGTACACTGAAACTGGAGACCCTTTTACATCGACCTATACGATCAACGTTCAAAGAACTGAACCGATAGATCCCAAATTTTCCGGTACGATCACCAAAACTACTGTTTTGCCGAGTAAAATAACTTTTTCGGCGACTGACTTTACGGCTAAATATAAGCAAAATGATGGCCAACCATTGGGCTCGATTACTATCAGCGGCAGTAATCCTTCCTTTGGCTCACTGCAGTTGGATGGCAGTGATTATGTCCTGGAGGATCAGATCAGCTATGCAAAACTCAGTGCCGGAAAGCTGACTTTTACCACCACAGCCAGCGGGACCTGCGATTATAGGGTTGATGCCTACGGAGAAAACGATACATCCAACATAATCGGAACAGCGGTACTGAGGATTACGGTCAACCAGGAAGTAATCAACGCTGCCAACATCACTTACACAACGAGTGTTGATACGGCCATCAAATTCAGAGCGACTGACTTCAGCAGTGTTTGTACTGCTGCTACGGGAGATACACTTTCCTATGTAAACTACACCCCCCCGTCAAGTACATACGGGAAACTTTATTATAATTATATTTCGTCTACAAGCCCCGGCACTTTGGTTCAAACCAGCACCAAATATAATGTGTCCGCCAATCCATCCCTATCAGACATCACTTTCGTCCCTTACGGCTACAGCGGGACATTTACGATTTCCTATGTCGGCCAGACGATCGGCGGTAAAGAGTTTAACGGCAAGGTGCAGATAATCGTAAATGCCAATACGGCTGCTACAATCAACTATACAACAGCTAAAGATGATGTGATTACTTTTGATTCATATGATTTTAACCGCGTTTGTAATGACAAAACTGGTGGTAATCTCTCCTACGTGAAATTCACCCCACCGTCATCGACATATGGAATATTGTATTATGATTACATTTCCTCTTCCAATTATGACTCCAAAGTTTCCTCCACCGCAAAATATTACCGGAATTCTTCGCCGTATCTGGATGATGTGACTTTTGTACCAAAATCCGGTTACTCAGGGACTGTAACCATAACTTATATCGGTTACAGCACGGCTGCCGAATCCTATACCGGTACCATAAAGATTACTGTCGTTTCAGACAGCAGCACAACTGTAATCTCTTACTCGACAGCTAAAGATGAAGCAATCACTTTCGATTCGTATGATTTCAACCGCGTTTGTAATGACAAAACCGGTGATAATCTTTCCTATGTGAAATTCACTCCGCCATCATCGACATATGGGGTATTGTATTATGATTATATTTCCCCTTCCCGTTATGACTCCAAAGTTGCCTCCACCGCAAAATATTACCGGGGTTCTTCCCCGTATCTGGATGATGTGACTTTTGTACCGAAATCCGGTTACTCAGGGACGATCACCATTACTTATACCGGCTACAGCACCGCTGCTGAATCCTATACCGGTAAAATCAAAATTACAGTCAGTTCGACCAGCAGCACAACTGTGATTTCTTACACTACAGCTAGAGATGAAGCAATCACTTTTGATTCATATGATTTCAACCGCGTCTGTAATGACAAAACCGGTGATAATCTTTCCTACGTGAAATTTACCCTACCGTCTTCGACGTATGGAATATTGTATTATGATTACATTTCCTCTTCCCGTTATGACTCCAAAGTTGCCTCCACCACCAAATACTACCGCAGTTCTTCGCCGGATCTGGATGATGTAACTTTTGTGCCGAAAT
>JAAYCZ010000096.1 GCA_012729495.1 Syntrophomonadaceae bacterium
AGTTTATTTCCTCCTTATTCTGTTCATACTATATACAGTTTAAAAATAAGGAGGATTTTTTATGTTGCGCGATATGTCTGAAAAAGTAAGCTATCTGCAGGGTTTAACCGAGGGTCTGAATATTACCGAAGGCGGTCCGCAGGGCAAGATCATTTCCGGTATGCTGAATGTGATGAATGAAATGGCCAATGAGCTGAGTCTCATGCAGCAGGATTTTTCTGAAATCAAGGAATATATCGAAAATATCGATGATGATCTGTTCGAATTGGAAGAGAGTATATTGGAGGAAGAAGAGTTTACCCAGATAAAATGTCTGAACTGCGGTGAAAAACTGCTGATTGAAAATGATATTCTAGATGATGAAGATCGTATCGAGGTTATCTGTCCAAGCTGCAATGAAGTCGTCTATGTCAACGACGGTTCTTTTGACTATGTAACCGACGATCCGGATGACCAGAGTGTTAACTAAACGCTCAGATGTCCGCCCAATAAAGTAAAATAATAACCTGGAAGGTATTAATACGAGGTGTTGGTTGCCATAATCAGCACCTCTTTATTTTTTCTGAAATAGGGTAGGGGTTGTCTATAAAACACCTAAAGTAATTGGCATAATTTCCTGTTCAATCCAATATTTATTAACTGCAAGGTGGTGGATTGATGGGATTTGAAAGTCAACGCCTGATTATAGATGCTATTATTCCTTATTTATCTCCCCCGGTAGGAAGGATCATCAGGACCGTCGAGCCGCAGCAGTTAAAACGACTGGAAGAAATACGATTGCGCAACGGTCAGCCGTTGTTTTTGAAAATTGGCGAGCAGGAACTGGCGGTGAATAAGCAGGGAGAGTTGGTTAAAGACCTGCGCCATGCTTACATCGTGCAAGGTGAAGATATATACCGAACGATTTTGGCAATCAGCGACAACTCCCTTTATGCTTTCGAGGAAGAGATACGCCGCGGCTTTATTACCATCCCCGGCGGACATAGGGTGGGACTGGCAGGTCAGGCGGTTATGGAAAGTGGTCAGATAAAAACCATCAAAGACTTCAGCAGTGTATCTTTGCGTATTGCCCGCCAGGTGAAGGGTTGCTCCGAGCCGTTGCTGGAGCATATTTACCGGCAACAGCGCTGTCCGGCAAGCACATTATTTTTATCTGCACCGCGCTGTGGCAAAACGACTATTTTACGCGATCTGACCCGAAATATTGCGGAAGGCTCCCGTTGGGGACCTCCCTGTACGGTTAGTGTGATTGATGAACGCTCGGAACTGGGGGGAACTTATCGGGGCCAGGTACAGATGGATTTGGGCTGTCGAACCGATGTGCTGGACGGTTGTCCCAAAGCGCAGGGCATGATGATGGCAATCCGGGCATTGGGACCGCAGGTCATCGTAACTGACGAAATCGGACGCCGGGAAGATGTGGAGGCTTTGCAGGAATGTATCAATGCCGGGGTGGCAGTGATTACCTCCCTGCATGCCAGGGACCTGGAGGAGGCTCAGCGCCGCCCGCTGATCAGGGAGTTATTGAGCATGGGTGTCTTTCAGACGCTGATAACCCTCTCCCGCCGTCAGGGCCCCGGCACCGTGGAAGAAATCGTGAGGTGGGATTAGATGTTGTGGTTAAAAACCGTGGGAGTGGCTATGGTCATTGCCGGCTGCGGCGGCGGCGGTCTGATGAGAGCCGGCAGAATAGATAAAAGGGTTGAACAGATAAAAATCGCGCGTCAGGCGATGGGGTACCTGGAAAAAGAAATTACCTACCTGCAGACCCCGCTCCCCCTGGCGCTTGAACATACCGCTGCGCTGACCGCGCCGCCGCTTAAGATAATGTTTCAGGAAAGTGCCCGCCTGCTGTTAAACCGCCAGGGAGTAAGCGTAACGGAGGCCTGGGCAGGTGCCTTGACCAGGCTTGAGCAGCAGGCGGATTTACACGCTGATGATTTGCAGATCCTCAATACTGCGGCCAATCAATTGGGGGCATCGGGAATTGAACAGCAGAAACAATGTTTCCTGCTGTTGCAGGAGCAATTGAAAATACAGGAAGAAAAGGCCCGCGAAAAAGCCGAGTCGGAACGCAAACTATGGAGTTACGGAGGCTTTATTCTGGGGACAACAGTGGTGTTGTTCTTACTTTAAAAATTTTAGAAATGGGGGGCTATTTTTGAATGTTGATATTTTATTCCGGATTGCGGGAATCGGCATATTAATTTCCGTACTGTGCATTGTGCTGAAACAGGCACAGAAACAGGAGCAGGCTGAAATGTTAACCCTGGCCGGGGTGGTGGTAGTGCTTATCATCGTGGTGCAATTGATGAATCAGCTCTTTACGGTGGTTCGGTCCGTATTTAACATCTGAGCTTAATCAAAGGGGCTGGTCATTTTGGAGATTACACAAATTGTGGGCTTGGCCCTTATGGTCACGGTTTTTCTGCTGATTCTGCGGCAGGAAAAACCGGTCATGGCAGTTTTATTAAGCATCGTTTTCAGCATTTTTATCTTCATCACGATGATGGATAAGATGGGCGCTATTATCAACGTTATGAAAGAGTTGACCCGGCGTGCCGGAATTAATTATTTTTTTATGACTACGATCCTGAAAATTTTGGGGGTGGCTTATTTAGGTGAGTTTGCCGCCGTGATTTGTCAGGATGCCGGCGAGCAGGCGGTAGCCAAAAAGGTGGAATTTGCTGCCAAGATAATGATTGCCGTATTGGCCTTGCCCATTATGGTAGCCATTCTCGAATCGCTGCTGGAATTAATGCCTGGATAAGCCAAGCTTGAAATGGAGTGCAGATATGAAAAGAGCTGGCCTGATACTATTTATAATGCTGGCAATATTGTGGCTGCCTTTCCCGGTTATGGCCTCGATGTCACCAGCTTCGCAGGAAAGCGCGGCTTTACTGGAGGATAC
>JAAYCZ010000097.1 GCA_012729495.1 Syntrophomonadaceae bacterium
CCCACCGGTGATTCATCAGATATTTTCCCATCCTTGAGCTTTGATTCAACTGATGCCACCAGGGTAACGTTAACTTCACGGCCTGATTTCATTTCTTTCAGGGTGACTTTGGAACCCAGAGAAACAATATCGTCACGTATTTCATCGTCAGTCATCAAGCGTGAGTTTTTCAAAGTTTTTTCCAAGGTCAGGATGCGACCCTCAATAAAAGCCTGTTCATTTTTGGCATCTTCATATTCAGAGTTTTCCGATATGTCACCAAAAGCAATCGCCTGCTTGATCCGTTCCGCTACTTCCTCTCGCCGGACAGATTTAAGTGTCTCCAG
This sequence comes from Syntrophomonadaceae bacterium, assembly GCA_012729495.1. Classification (GTDB taxonomy): domain Bacteria; phylum Bacillota; class Syntrophomonadia; order Syntrophomonadales; family Syntrophomonadaceae; genus Syntrophomonas_B. The sequence goes on from JAAYCZ010000097.1 coordinate 327, forward strand.
CTCGGTCTCAAGTTTTTCCAATCCTTCTTTGGTCAATATGATTTCTCTATCTTCTCTCTCGGCCATTTAATCGCTCCCTAACAATAAAATCGTGCCAAAGCCTATATACCTCTATCACACCCCGTATATAATTTTTAAAAGCGAGCCCTGCTCGCTCCTGGATATACGAAAATGGTAAATCTTTTTTACCCTGATCTTTTCATCCTTTATGGTATTATAATGACCATGTATGCCATTGTCAAGAAATCCTCAGCCGCAGCCTTGTCGAAAAGGCTCCCAAAGTCCCAGCCGCTCGCCTGCTTCAATAAGTATCTCCAGATCTTCCCCGTCTCTAATTTCCGGTACGGAATTAGGTACGGAATTAAAGCCTTTAATTTCTACATTGCTGCCTGAAATACCTGCTTTGGTGTACAAAATACTTTCCAGAATCGGAGCTAGAATGGGCAAGCTATTATCCATGCCGACCCGCGCCAGGGAATTCTCCAGGCTCGGGGCCAGATTGTGTCCTTCATCCGTTAGTTCCAGCCAGAAGGTTCCCGGTGAAGCCATGGCCAGACGTTTATAACCTGACTGAAAAAGGATAATTAAATCGCCCCGGTTCCACTTCTCAGGACTTATATAGCTGTGGCTGACCGCCCATCCCTTTTCGTAGAGCAGACGCCAGGCGATGGCTTCATCTCGGGTAGGATGCTGATTTTGTACGGAAACAGGCAGGCCGTAACCGCCCAGATAATCCAGCAGGGGAATCAGTTCTGCCATCTCTCCCACCATAATCAGTTTATTTATCGCTCTTTTTTCCAGCGTATGTTTAACCATAACTGCCGCCAGCGCTTTGATAAAGTTATCCCCGAACAGCAGCGGGAATTTTGCCTCCCCGATCTGCAAAGCTCTTTTGAGACGGCGGTCTGCAGCCATGCTGGCCACTGCAAAGCCCTGTATAATATTCTCCGATTTTTTCCACATATAGCCGCGCTGATCAGACTCCATCTGTTGCCAGTTTTCCGGCCCCAAAGGAAAAAAAACGTTACAACCCCTGAATCCCAAGTCACCAAAATGGATCAGATGCTCTACCCGGGGAGAGAAAAAAATCGGGGTCAACCTGTCCAAAAAATATTTTCTGGCGGTTAGCCCCCGACGATTACGATTCAACATATGCAAAATGGCAAAATCAAATTCAGGCACTGAATGTCTCCAAATCAACCACCCCGGGTTTGAAATCAAGTTCCTTCAGCATGGCAAAATAATCCTGCGGACTGATCTGCTCAATCGGTTTATTTAAAAGAGTAACCATCAACGCCTCTATGACGTTGGTACCGAAGGAACGTCCGCCCATATCCGGGGTCGTAGTAATCACTTTGCTGATGCCCCGTTCTTTCAGCATCACCATATCATCTTGGGTAGTGGTATTGGTTATGATCAATTGACCGTTCAATTTTTCCGGTAAATAACGTTTAATATACATAAAATCACCGGCCAGCACTTCTGCATTATAATAGTATTTTGAATGTTTGGGAATTATGACATCCTGATTTTCGCCGGTCGGATACAGCTTGTCAAAAGGCATGTTGACAACGATCGGTGCCGCCATTCTGCCAAAAATTCGCAACGTCTTCAGGGAATGGACCGGGAATGGAAGGCCCAGGGTATAGATAAAATCACCCAGGGTAAGATCAGCCCCGACTTCTTCAAAAGCTTCCGCCATGCCAAAGCGATCAACTCCGCAAACCATCAGTACCTTTTTGCCGCGCAGATCATATATTCCTTCATTATGCACATCGAGAATACATTTGCGCTCCAGGGTGTTCTTCAGACCGCTGCCGTCGACCATCGGGGTTTTTTGGGCGGCAGCTACTAATTTTTTGGCGTCTTTAATTACGTAACGTTTACCGGCTATCTGCACATAAAGATCTATCCCGCCCATACCGAAGGCATCTATTTTACCGTCCAGATCTCTGATTAATTGAATGGCCTTTTCCCAGTTGCCGTCCGTACCGATTCTTTCGATACGAAACTTTTCTCCCATAAAATCTGTTTCAAAGGCATGATTACGTTTGGATGAGCCCAGACTAACACTTACAACATGTTTCATAAAAAACCTCCATCATATTTTATCTGGCCGCGCGGATGGATCTTAATACTTCCCGGATTTTACCCGGATCCATCCATTTATCTTCGGTAATTGGTGAAGTTCCGATTTCTATAGAAATGATCTGGCTGTCGAGAACCCCTTCTATTAGTTTGAGTCTTTCGTCAGAACCAATACAAATCACGACATCGTATTTACGTACCTCAGCAATTAAATCCATGATCTCGTTTAACAGTTCCTTGCCGGAACTTTCGTTTATAAAATCCTGTCTTTCCTGTTCGGTCATGAGCAGAATGTATTCGACGCCTTCCTTTTCCAGAATCGACTGGATTTCTTCCTTGTTGCTCAGCGGAAAACCGATACAGGCTATGCTCTGGCCTTTGCGCAATTCTCCCAGCCCTTCCAGGCGGGATATAAAGGTGCGGTCAATACTCAACCGGTCGGCTACCTCCTGCTGGGAAAAACCGCGGGCCCTCATCTGCAGTACCTTCTGCAGGGTGGTTTCGATTTTTTGCCAGCTTATTATTTTGTCCTGAATGCGAATAAAATCCATAGCTGCTCCTTGCGCACAATTTTGTGTACAGGGCTATTTTACCATCCTTTTTTTAACAAAACAAGGGGATCATCTTATAATCGTAGCAAATCAACTGAATCAGCGGCGGCCTGTTAATAAATACTTTTGCATAAATTGATGCCACTGCAAAAAACCCAGTTACTTATACTCATAGAGGAGACTTTAGTCTCCGACTATCCCTGAAACGCCGATATGTAGGGGAGACTAAAGTCTCCTCTACGGTATATAGTGTATAAATACACTTTTTGCAGGGGAATCATAAATTAGATTATTTATAAAAAAAGAAAAGAACCTGGCATTGTCATCCCGAGGCAATGCCGAAGCTGCCCTGGCAAAACTCTAAAATGATATGAGAGATAACAAGCTGAAACTCATAAGACGGGTATGAAAAAGGTATGTTCTTTATTCGGTAAGGCCCGTAAGGATAGCCATCATTTCTTTCCTGGCAGCAGCATGATTGATCCGGTCACGCAGGCGGGCGGCACCAGGCATTCCCTTGGTATACCAGGATATATGTTTGCGCATTTCACGTACCGCTATACTCTCACCTTTATTTTCGATAGCCAGATCCAGATGACGGATGGCCAGATTAATTTTTTCTGTCTGCAGAGGTGCACTAATTTTGTGACCATGTTCAAGCAGAGCCACGGTTTCACGGATAATAAAGGGGTTACCCAAGGCAGCGCGGCCGATCATTACACCGTCACACCCGGTTTCAGCAATCATTGCCACAGCATCTTCAGCCTTGCTGATATCACCGCTGCCAATTACCGGCACTGGTACATGACGTTTTAAGGCAGTGATGGCTTCCCAGTCGGCCTGCCCGGAAAAAAATTGCATGCGGGTGCGGGGATGCAGGGTGATGGCTGTAACTCCTTCCGCAACCGCAATATCCGCTATCTGCAAATAATTGCAGTGCTCAACATCCCAGCCCTTGCGCATCTTTATGGATACCGGCACTTGCACTGCTGCCACTACGCTGCGAATAATTTTGCGGCTCAGCTCAGGTTCCAGCATTAGGGCTGCCCCTTCCCCGTTTCTCACTATTTTGGGGGTAGGACAGCCCATATTGATATCTATTATGGCCGCGCCCATGGTTTCTACAATTTGCGCCGCCTGAGCCATGGTTTCCGGGTTGGATCCGAATATCTGCACGGCTACCGGTCCGGACTCTCCGCTCGGGTCGGCTATTTGCCGGCTTTTATTGCTGTTATAAATCAAGCCCATGTCACTGACCATTTCCGTAAAAACCAATCCGCATCCCATGGATTTCAATATCAGGCGGAATGCCCGGTCAGTGATTCCTGCCATTGGTGCTGCCACCACTCTGTTTTCCAAAGTAAGATTTCCTATCTTAATCACCATATCTCCTTTAACCACGATTTAATTCATATAGCAGGCGCAATCCCTCCAGGGTCAGTAATTCATCAACCTCATCGATACTGTCGGTTTCGCTGGCAATCAGGGCAGCCAGACCACCGGTGGCAATAACCCGGACATTGCCGCCGAGCTCCTTTTTCATGCGGTTGATTATGCCCTCCACCTGACCGACGAAACCATACATTATGCCTACCTGCATGCTCATAACCGTATTTTTGCCGATCATGCTTTTGGGCAGGGACAGTTCCACCCGAGGCAGCTTGGAAGCTCTGGTTACCAGAGCATCGGTGGATATCCTGATCCCGGGAGCAATCGCCCCTCCCAGGTACTCTCCCGTCTGGCTGACCACGCAAAAGGTAGTGGCAGTTCCGAAATCCACAATAATCAATGGTCCTCCATATTTATGATAAGCGGCCACCGCATTTACTACCCGGTCGGCTCCAACTTCACGGGGATTATCATATTTAATGGCCAGCCCGGTTTTGGTTCCCGGGCCAACCAGGATCGGCTTGCAGGCGAAGTAACGTTGGCACATCCATTCCAGTTCCATATTTAAACTGGGTACCACCGAGGAAATAATCGCTGCCTTTATATCTTCTTCTTGCATTTTATGATATAGAAACAAGCCATGAATGATGATCCCGTATTCATCTGCCGTCCGCTGGGTATCAGTACGGATGCGCCAGTGGGTAAGCAGTTTTTCCTGATCGAATACTCCGATTACCATGTTGGTATTGCCTACATCAAAAACTAATATCATACAATTGCCTCCACTTAAAATTTATCTTGCTGTTTACAACTTTGCATAATTAATTTTTGCAAAGATTTTTACTATATTGTGGTTCAAACAAGGCAAATTCATTATTGTATTGTGTTTACCAAGGCACCTTGCGGCGAATTTTGAATATTCAAAACTCTTAATTAATAAACCGGCCTTTTATATTCCGCTTTCAGGGTTCGGTGCGTAAAGAAAATACCGGTGATAAATGCCTCCCCTCGGTTCGGCCGTATTTAACCTGCCGGGCTTAAAGCTGCTGCAGATCAAAACTGATGTCCAGACTGACGGAGGAATGCGTAAGCGCCCCTAGGGAAATAAAATCAACCCCGGTTTGGGCAACTTCAATCAAATTGGCGGCTTTAATCCCCCCGGAAGCCTCCAGCAAGGCCCGGCCGGCAACGATAGCCACTGCTTCCCGCATAACTTCTGCCGCCATATTATCCAACATTATAATATCAGCCCCGGCCTCTAATGCTTCCTGCAGCTGGGCGAGATTTTCCACTTCAACCTCAATTTTTATAGTATGCGGTACCCTGGCCCGGGCCATGGCAACAGCCTTCTTTATTCCTCCGGCGGCGATGATATGATTGTCCTTGATCATGACCCCGTCGTACAGGCCAAAACGGTGATTGCGACCGCCGCCTGTGGCTACCGCATATTTTTCCAATATTCTCAGCCCCGGTATGGTTTTGCGGGTATCCAGAAGTTGGACAGGATAGTCTTTAATCATTGCTGCCAATTGATGTGTCTGGGTGGCGATACCGGACAAGCGCTGTAGAAAATTAAGCGCGGTTCTCTCCCCGCTCAGCAACGCCCTGCTGCTGCCTCTTACCCGAGCAATTACCGTACCGGCTGTAACCAGGTCACCATCTTCGATCAGCTTTGTAAAAACCGCTTGCGGGTCAAGCTTGGCAAAAACCGCCCGGGCGACTTCCAACCCGGCAATAACCCCGTCAGCTTTGACTATAAACCGGCCTTCACTGCTTTGTTCAGCCGGCACCACACTCATGGTGGTTATATCACCGTAACCGATATCTTCTTCCAGACTGCGGCTGATTAAATCATCCAAACCCAGATAATTCATTAGTATTCCTCCTGATCCGTCAAGCTATATATGCAATACCAGCAAATGGGATTACCTGATTCAAAATACAATACAGGGCATTTTGCCAAGCATAATATATATTGCCTTTATCTCCTTAATTAGCCACATATCAAACCGGTTTGGGGTAAGAACCTATTTTAAGAATTTTATTCTAAGGTAAATTCTATAGGCGGATAAAATTTAAAATTATTTCAGGGGCAACTTAAATATTATTAGCAATTAACAAAGCTGGTATGTTTAATCCAACGCACATCGTCACGCTGCGGATAATCTGAGCGGCAATGACCGCCCCGGCTTTCCCGGCGCCACAATGCCGCCTGCACGACTACATGGGCAACCGTCAGCATATTGACCATTTCTATATAGGCCAGCGGGTCGTCTTCCCGGGCGAGATGATTATAAAGATATTCGATCTCCCGGTTGGCTGTCTTGAGACCCTCTTCGTTACGGATAATACCGACTTTGTCCCACATCACATCCTGCAGCCGCCGCCTTACTTCCGTCGGACTGATTTGAGGCCGCAGGGCAGCATCTGCCCCGCCGGGTTCAAAGCTCTGATAAAGTTCCTCTGCTCTTACCTGGCGCCGGTACATGATTTCCTCAGCCCGGTTGACAATACGCTGGCCGAAAACAATCCCTTCCAGCAGTGAATTGCTGGCCAGACGGTTGGCGCCATGTACACCGGTACAGGCGGCTTCACCGCAGGCATAAAGCCCGTTCACCCCGGTTTCCCCATAGGTATTGGTCTTGATTCCCCCCATCGTATAGTGGGCCGCCGGCGACACCGGCACCATTTCTTTTTCCAGATCGATCCCGCGCTGCAGACAGGTCCGATAAATGTTGGGAAAACGCTCTTTTACTCCGGCAATAATGGACATGTCCAGATAAACATATTCGCTGCCGGTGAGCACCATTTCATTTAATATTGCCCGCGATACAACATCTCTCGGGGCCAGTTCCAAAAGGGAATGATATTTGCCCATAAATCTCTCTCTTTTGGTATTATAGAGCAAGCCGCCTTCGCCGCGAACTGCTTCCGAGATTAAGAAGCGCTGCGTATCGTGACTGAACAGTACGGTGGGATGAAACTGGATAAATTCCAGATCACTTAGTTCACAACCGCTCCGAAAAGCGGCCGCCATACCATCAGCAGTAGCAACATCCGGATTGGTAGTATAGCGGTAAAGCTGACCTGCCCCGCCGGTGGCGATGACCACCGCCCGAGCAATATATAGTATCTGCCGGTCGTTTTGCTTGTCATAGACCAGCGCGCCCTGACATTCGCCTGCTTCAGTCCCCAGCAGGTCAATTAAAAACTGGTATTCAAAAATTCTGATCCGCTTATCTTCTTCACAATTTTTTACCAGTGCGGCCCGGATCGTTTCTCCGGTAGTATCGGCGGCATGCAGAATGCGTGCTTTACTGTGGGCTCCCTCCCGGGTCAGGGATATGCTGCCATCCTTCATATCGAAGCTGGCTCCGGCAGCAATCAGTTCGTGAACCCGCTCCGGGCCTTCCCGCACCAGCACATCTACCGCCTCGATGTCACAGATTCCCGCTCCGGCTTCCAGTGTATCCTCCAAATGCAAAAAGGGAGAATCTTCCTCGTGCACTGCGGCAGCGATTCCCCCCTGAGCAAGTCCCGTATTGGAGTCCTTGATGGTCTTTTTGGTTAATACCACGACCTCACCATAGGCTGATGCCTTAAGGGCCGTAAACAATCCGGCGATACCGCTGCCAATGATCAGAAAATCAGTATTTATTACCGGAATACCCGGCTGCAGGTTCCAGGTGTATCTCGTAATTCTCATATCAAATCCTTTAATTCTATTTAATCTCCAGCATATTCTGTAAAGACCGGTATGCCTTTTGGCGAATATCTTCGGCAACTTCTATCTGTTCCTGTAATTTTTCCAGAGAAAGAGCCAGCTCTTCCAGTCGGATCATTTTCATTTCCTGGCATACAAAATTGCTGCGGGCCAGATAAAACGTTTTATCCGGACAGTGTTTGCGCAGGCTGTGTAAAAAGCCTTCTTCCGTACCGACAATAAACTCCTGCGCAGAACTATCCTTAATATATTTCAGTATTCCGGCGGTGGAGCGCACCGCATCTGCCAGAGCAATGACTTCCGGCGGACATTCAGGATGAACAACAACCTGGGCTTCAGGATGCAATGCCATTTGTTCACGCACACTGCCCGGACTGACGATATCATGCACCGGGCAGTAACCCTGCCAAAAAATCATTTCTCTTCCGGTCTGCGCAGCTGCATATCTGCCCAGATTGCGATCCGGTACAAATATGATTTCTTTTTCTCGGGGGATGGAATTTATCACCGCAATGGCATTGGAGGAAGTGCAGCAAATATCACTCTCCGCCTTAACTGCTGCCGAAGAATTGACATAAGCAACCACCACCGCTCCGGGGTGCTGGCTTTTTTTCTCCCGCAAGGCTGCAGGCGTTACCATATCCGCCATCGGACATCCCGCTTGGGCCGGCAACAATACCGTTTTATCAGGATTCAAAATTTTGGCGCTTTCGGCCATAAAACTGACCCCGCAACTGACAATTACTTGGGCTGGCGTTGCACTGGCCTGCTGGGCTAGTTGCAGGGAATCGCCCACAAAATCAGCTATGTCCTGTATTTCAGGATTCTGATAGTAATGTGCCATGATAACTGCGTTCAGTTCCTGCTTGCGGCGGCTTATATACTCTTTTATATCATTGGCCATGAAAAGAGCATCCTCCTATTCAAAGCTGCTCGGACTGATCTTTTGTATCTCGTTATGCTCATTAACATAGACCAGAGCCGGTTTAAAGCCCTTACATTCTTCATCGCTCAGGATGGTATAGGTAAGAATAATAACTACATCGCCCCGCTGTACCTTGCGGGCGGCCGCCCCGTTCAGACAGACTGTTTTGGAACCTCTCTCCCCTTCGATGACATAGGTTTCAAACCGTTCACCATTATTATTGTTGACAATGGTTACTTTTTCATTCTCGATAATGTCGGCTGCATCCATGAGATCCCGATCCAGCGTAATGCTGCCCACATAATTGAGATTGGCATCCGTAACCACGGCGCGATGAATTTTGGATTTCAACATATACCGGAGCACTGAATTACACCTCCACGATAAGATTGTCTATCAATCTGGTATTGCCAAACTTTACTGCCAGGGCGATCAATACTGATCCCCTGATTTCCTCCACATCTCCCAAATCCTCTGCATCATAGATCTCAACATAATCAATATTGGCCTGGGTAGCAGCCTCGATCATTTTCCTAATCTCCTGCTTCAGTCTGGAAACATTCCGCTCCCCGTCCTCGGCCAGCTGCCGGGCCTTTTGCAGGGAACGGCTCAGTACCAGGGCTTGCCTTCGCTGCTCCTCATCCAGATACACGTTACGGGAACTCAGGGCCAGGCCGTCTGCTTCACGCACAATCGGTACTCTGACAATGGTAATGGGGAAATTCAATTCCTGCACCATCTTTTCAATGATCATGGCCTGCTGAGCATCTTTTTGGCCAAAAAATGCCTTGTCGGGCTGACAGATATTAAAAAGTTTGCTGACCACGGTCGTGACGCCTCTAAAATGGCCTTCACGTGAACCTCCGCATAGTTTGGAAGTAATCTCTCCTTTTAATTCCACCCAGCTGTTATATCCCTCACGGTACATGTCCCGCGCCGAGGGAGCAAAAATGGCATCCACTTTTTCTTCAGCCAGCTTTTTACGATCACTCTCCACATCACGCGGATAACTATCAAAATCTTCATTCGGGCCAAACTGAGTGGGGTTTACAAAAATCGAAACAACCACTATATCACAGTGTCGCCCTGCTTCTTTTACCAATGACAGGTGTCCGGCATGCAGATATCCCATCGTGGGAACAAGACCTATCTTCTGTCCCTGGCGTTTCTTGTTCAGACACCAGTTTTGCATCTCTTTGACATCATTAAAAACCTGCATTTTTAATCCCTCGTAAATATTTTAATCTTCTCCGGGATCACCCGGTCGGGTGATCTCCCGGAGCTTCCAAGCTAGTACAATCTCTCCAGTACATCTTCCTTGATGGTAAAACCGTGTTCTTCACCCGGGAAAGTACCCTCTTCCACCTCTTGTTTATAAGCCAGCAGCGCCTCTTTGATAAGCGGTTCCAGGTTGGCAAATTTCTTGACAAATTTGGGGATATGGCCTTTGAACATACCCAGCATATCATTAACAACCAAAACCTGCCCATCACAATAAGGTCCGGCGCCAATGCCTATGGTAGCAATCCCCGTCGATTCGGTTATTTTCTTGGCCAGCATGGTCGGTACGCATTCCAGGACGACTGCAAAGGCCCCGGCTTTTTCGTAGGCCTGGGCAGCTGCAATCAGGTCTTTGGCGGTATCAAGATCCTTACCCTGCACTTTAAAGCCGCCTAATTGATTAACCGATTGCGGGGTCAAGCCAATATGCGCCATTACCGGAATCTGCGCATCGATAATCGCTTTGGCAAAATCAACGCGTTCCAGCCCGCCTTCCAGCTTGATCGCCTGCGCTCCGCCCTCTTTGATAAAACGTCCGGCGTTGCGTACCGCTTCTTCCCGGGAAATATGGTAGGACAAAAAGGGCATATCCCCTACCACCAAAGCATTTTTGGTGCCTCTTACTACTGCCGCGGTATGGTGTACCATATCATCCATCGTTACCGCCAGGGTATTCTCGTAGCCTAGCTGCACCATGCCGACTGAATCACCGACCAATATCATATCTATACCAGCTTCATCCACCATGGCGGCCATGGAATAATCGTAGGATGTGAGCATTGTAGATTTCTCATTTTTTAGCTTTTTTTCTTTTATGGTTGCGATAGTTATTCTGCTCATTTGTGCACCTCCTTACTGGGCCGAACCAACGCGGGCCAGCTCCTGCATAAAAACTTTCTGGAAATTTTCCATGGCATCTTTGTCAATACTGCCCTTTTCCAGCGCTATCTGGGCAGTATAATAACCCAACCATCCGTAGAGCTTGGTTAAATCCGGTGCCATTTTTTCCAGGCAGTCCAAATGTTTGATGATGGTGGAATAATCCCCCCGGGCAATCGGGCCGGTCAGACATTTGGGGATGCCGATGTTTTCAATGTTATGCAATGTGCCGTTAATTAAAGGCAACAAAGCACGGGTAGCCATACTTTTGGGGATACCGGTCGATTCCAGCAGTTTGACCCCAAAATCAATGATGGTTACCAGATAATTTGATACCACACAGGCTCCGGCGTGATATAAAGGCTTGGCCTTACGGTCGATAAAGAAATATTCTCCTCCCAGCGTCTCCACGATACAGACAGCTACATCAAAAGCCTGCCTGTCCCCTTCAATGCTGAAAACAGACCCGGGTAAATTCTCTATGGCCATATCCGGATTGGCAAAAGACTGCAGCGGGTGCACAGAAAGAACCCGGGCGCCAAATTCCTTGGCCCGGTCCAATACCTCCGATGATTGCGCCCCACTCATGTGTACCAATGTGTGTCCACTGTGAATAGCCCCACGATCAGCCAGCGTGTCCACAACATTCTGGATGGCACTGTCACACGGAGTAATAAATATTAAATCAGCTGAGCGAGCAATAACTTCCGGGCTTGCTGCAATAGCACAACCGGTCCGTTCTGCCAGTAACTGTGTAGATTCAGGTTTAATGTCATATGCACCTTTAATCTCATAGCCCTTGTCATGCAAAACGACTCCGATCGCTGTTCCAACAACCCCCGCCCCGATAATACCGATCTTTTTTCTCAACATATCTAATTAACCCCCTTGAAAACAGGCGAAAAAAAATCAGCCTGTTTTTCTTCTTCCGTCCTGGTCCACAAGGGATCCAGGCTTCTTAATCAGGAGTACCGGCGGGAGACTCCCTATTTACTTATTTCTATTTTTCTGATGCTTTGGCTCGCATCTTCCAGCTGTGCCGCTCTAGCCAACACCTCCCCGATCCCTTTGCCATCCGGAAATACCAATTGCGGTGCTATTTCCTGCAATGGGATCAAAACAAACAAACGTGCATACAGATGTGGATGGGGAATCACCAACTCTTGCAAAGCAATGATTTCCTCTCCAAATAAAAGGATATCCAGATCTATTACCCGGGGACCCCATTTTTCGTTCCTGAGGCGTCCCAATTTAATTTCAATTTTTTGCAGAACATCCAATAACTCCAGCGGAGTCAATCCTGTTTCTATTTCAATGACCTGATTTAAAAATTCATCCTGGTCGGTCTTTCCCCAGGGTGCGGTTATATATAAAGATGATTGGCGCGTTACAATAATCTTTTCAGTCAGCTCAATTAAATATATTGCATAGGCCAGGTTTTCTTCCTTATCGCCCATATTGGAACCCAGGCCAAGATAAACTCGCCCATTCAAATCGTTTTCACCTTCTAAACTATCATATAGGTTTTCTGTCCGCAAGAGCTAATTTCGGTATCTTTTTATTGAAACACCAAAATAATCAAATTGACCCTCTACGGGAGCGTCTGGTTTATTAACAGTTATTTCCACTCCCAAAACGGGAAACCTAAGCAACAGTGCGGCGGCAATATTTTCCGCCAGTGCTTCGAGCAATTGATAGCTCTCCTGCTCAACGATTTTTCTCACCTGGGCAAAAACATCGGCGTAAGATACCGTATCTTTGATGTCATCACTATGTCCGGCCAGACTCGTATCCAGCAACAGATCTACATCTACTCTGAAAGTCTGCGGTTCTGACTTTTCAAACGGCAACACCCCATGGCAGGCCTTGAAAGTCATACCCCGGGCCATAATTCTATCCATCTTCGCTCCTTATCGCATCCACCATCCGGGCCAGCCGGCAACTCTCCTGTACATCATGTACCCGTACAATATCGGCTCCGTTCATTATAGCAGCGGCGATAACCGCCAGACTGCCTTCCAGCCTTTCTTTCACTTCCAGATCGAGGGTAGCCCCAATGAATGATTTTCTCGAAGCTCCAATCAGCAAAGGCCGGCCCAAACTTTTAAACTCCCGCAGACGTTTAACGATCAATCGGTTCTGGGCAGTTGTTTTGCCAAATCCTAATCCGGGATCAAATATTATCTTGCCCGGTTCCAATCCGGCCTGCACAGCATTTCTGGCTAATTGTGCCAGCTCCTCTGTAATATCGTCGATCAGATTGTCATATGGTTCATGCCTTTTTATTTGCAGGCGATTGTGCATCAAGACCACCGGAGCCTGCCATTTTACCAGTACCGGCAATAGCTCAGGATCCATCTGCAGACTGCCAATATCGTTAATTAAATGGGCCCCGTTATCCAATGCCTGTCGTGCTACTTCCGCTCTGAAAGTGTCTACCGATATAATAAGATCTGCTGCGGCCAGTTTTTTAACCACCGGAATGACTCGCGCCAGTTCTTCTTCTTCACTGGCCATTCTAGAATCGGGGCGTGATGAAGCGCCTCCCACATCAATTATATCAGCACCTTCCGCCTGCATGGCCATAGCCCGTGGCAAAGCCTTTTCCGGATCAAGATACTTTCCTCCGTCACTGAAGGAATCCGGGGTAACATTCAATATCCCCATTATTAATGTGCGTTTGCCGATTTCAAGTGTTTTTCCCTGGGCCAGGAACAAATTGCCGGCAGGTTCTGCCAGCGATTTCAGTATATTTTCAATTTCTGCCGCCAACGCCCGCAGGCCAAACGGCTGCAACTTTAATTTTTCCAGCAAAAGTCCATAATGCTTTAAGGTTCCCAGCAATAGAACATCGCCGCTGCCTACACCGCTGGCTGCTTTCCAGGAAACAGCCGCTTCTCCTCCCTTGGCCAGCATTTCCTGCTTTAAAATGTTGGCCGCCCGGTGGGAAATGTTTTTCAGTTTTATACAACGAAATACGGCCTTGGGAATCATATATTCTATACCCGGAGAACTTGCGCCGATCTCTTCCAGATATCTCTTGGCTTCCGCACGGCTTTCTATAAATACTGCATGATGTGCCAATTTTTCACCTCAACGCTAATATGCAAAAGTTGTTACGCTGAATTCTTTGTTGCCCCGTTTCGGACAGGTATTGCGCTCCTCACACTGACTGCATATTCGGGACAGATTATCAGCGCGATGGATTCTTTCGCCGAGGAAACTCATATCCCGGCTGATATTTCTATGTTCATATATGGCCCGGCAGATTATACCGGTTTCATTGGGATTAAAAAAGGCACGCGGTAATATTTCGCGGGCCAGTTTTGCACCGAAAGAAGCATGGTCTACTCCTTCCCGGTATTCTTTCCATTTGCCTATGTCATGCAATAATCCGCAGGCATAAATACATTCCTTGGCGGCCAATTTACTGCTTAAGCCGCTTTCCTTGACAAAATAGTTCAGATCATTATGCTCCAGAACCAGAATATAAGCTATCCTGGCCACGTCAATATGGTGTTGCAGACCATGCTGGCAGTATTTGGCAACACTTTCATCGTCGGTGTTGCTCTTCATATATTCAATATAGAACTTATCCTGTAAAAGCAATTCTACCCGCTTCACCATCGTCACCCCGCGAACTATTTTGCAGTTTTGATTATGTATATATTAAACAAAGAACCGTTAAATCCTGCCGGGGAATTAAATATATTTTATTCTTCCACTTTTGTTTCTGCATCTGCCTCTGCTTTTGCTCCTGCTTCTGCATCTGCTGCTTCTGCTGGTTTCCCGTTACCGGTCATTATTTGTTCAAATTCTTCGGCTTCCATGGTTTCTGCTTCTATTAAGCGGGCTGCTATTTGGTGTAATTTATCAATGTTGTCACTCAATATTTTTTCTGCCTTGTTGTAACTGGTATCCATGTAATGCGAAGCTTCTTTGTCGATAGCATAAGCAATGGCATCAGAATAATTACGATCCCGTGAAATATCCCGGCCTAAAAACACTTCTTCACTCTTGTGTCCGAATGTCAGTGGCCCCAGATCCTCGCTCATGCCGTATTCGGTAATCATTTTGCGAACAATGCTGCTGGCCCGCTCCAGATCATTCTGGGCACCGGTGCTGATGTCGTTCAGAACCAGGGCCTCGGCTACCCTTCCGCCCAGCAGGGTGGTCACCTCATCCAACATATATGATTTGGTTATATAGTTACGGTCTTCCTCTGGTAAAAGCAGCGTATAGCCCCCTGCCCGCCCGCGGGGTATAATCGATATTTTATGCAATTTATCCGTATGGGGCAGAAAATACGATACCAGTGCATGACCGGCTTCGTGATAGGCCACCAGTTTTTTCTCTTTTTCGGAAATAACCCGGGTCTTTTTTTCCGGACCGGCAATCACTCTCTCAATCGATTCCTCCAGTTCATCCATCCCTACCTTGCTTTTGTCACGCCGGGCCGACAGGAGGGCGGCTTCATTAACCAGATTGGCCAGATCAGCCCCCGTAAAACCTGGGGTTCGTTTGGCCAGTATTTCCAGATTTACATTTTCATCCAAAGGTTTATCCTTGACATGGACTTCTAGAATCGCTTCCCGGCCTTTTACATCCGGTCGGTCAATCAAAATATGGCGGTCGAAACGTCCCGGTCTTAACAAAGCAGGATCAAGAATATCCGGACGGTTGGTGGAAGCCATCACAATGATGCCTTCATTGGTACTGAAACCATCCATTTCTACCAGCAGCTGGTTCAAAGTCTGTTCACGTTCATCGTGTCCTCCACCCAGACCGGCACCGCGCTGTCGGCCCACCGCATCGATTTCATCGATAAATACAATGCAGGGAGCATTCTTTTTGGCCTGTTCAAACAGGTCACGCACCCGGGCCGCCCCCACACCGACAAACATTTCCACAAAATCAGAGCCGCTGATGGAGAAAAAAGGAACCCCGGCTTCACCGGCGATCGCCTTGGCCATCAAGGTTTTGCCTGTTCCGGGAGCGCCGTATAATAAAACCCCGCGGGGTATTTTCGCCCCGATTTTAATAAATTTCTCGGGATTTTTCAGAAATTCAACCACTTCGGTCATTTCTTCTTTGGCTTCCTCGGCACCGGCCACATCAGCAAAAGTTGTTTTAACCTGCTCACCAGTCATCATCCGGGCTTTGCTTTTGCCAAACTGCATAACCTTGCCCCCGCCTCCCTGGGCCTGATTCATAATAAACAAGAGGAAAATGATCAGGATTACAATAGGAAAAAGCGTACTGAGCAACGTTGTCCACCAGGGTATAACTACCGGCTGAGCTTTGACTTGTACCCCTTTGTTCTGCATGATTTTGTCAATGTTGCTTTCTTTAGTGGCTACAGTCGATACTTTGTCGCCATTTTTTAAAGTTGCCGAAATCTTGTAAACCAGGTCATTGACCTCGATCTCAGCACTTTTGACTGCCCCTGCCTCCACCTGGCTGTAAAATTGTGAATAAGTCAGCTCCCTGACCTCAACCTGTGTGGTGGAAGTCATTTTTATCGCAAATAATGCCAGTAAAACGATCAATGTGTATATAGCTATATTTTTTAGGGCCTTGTCCAATTAATTACCTCCCCGGTCCGATTAAATATAAATAGTTTCCATTCTTTAGGTTTCCTGATTGGATAAATTTTATGGTCAAAACATTTTAGCACATGGCTACCTGCTTTTCAAATTATACCCATTGTTCTCATCCGCAGCTCTTTTTATAAGCAGTATATGTTGGCTCTGCTGATCAACTGCAGCTGGCGAACAGACGCATAATCCCGGCAGCGCATAAATTTCACCGCTCTGCGAGGCCAGTACCGCAACCCGGTCTCTTTCCCGGAAGGGAATCCTTTGTTCATTGAAATATTTCTTTAACTTTTTGTGACCGGCAAATCCGACCGGCTGAATTACATCACCTTGATGGCGCGAACGCAGCACCAGGGGAAGAGACAGTTTATCGTAATCCAGATAAACATCCCCTGCATCGGTATTGATATGGTTACAATCTGTCAGCATAAAACGATATCGGCTTCCGTCCGGAAGTACAACCTCACCCGGAATAGTAACCTCAATATTGAAAACATCTGCTTTTTGCCAATTGCTCGTAAATATTATTCTATCATAAGACTTGTTAATCATGATTCCCTTTTTTAACTGCAGAATTTTAGCTGAACCCGGTTTAGGGAGCAAATCCAGGACTTTCTCCACATCCCGAGCCTCCCATCCGGCCGGGCCTCCCACGGCTGATAAAGCCATGATCGTCAGCCTGCGCCGGGCCGCCAGAGGCAGCGCTTTAAAACCCTCCAGATCCATTTCCAAACCTTGCTCATCCTGCGAACAAACCAACTGCGTCCAATAGTTCAGCATAATTTGCTGTAAAAATTCGTTTTCAGCCCGGACAATCTCCGCCAGACGACTTAAATTTTCTGTAATTTGCGGGTTGTAATCATTTTGCAAAAGCGG
This sequence comes from Syntrophomonadaceae bacterium, assembly GCA_012729495.1. Classification (GTDB taxonomy): domain Bacteria; phylum Bacillota; class Syntrophomonadia; order Syntrophomonadales; family Syntrophomonadaceae; genus Syntrophomonas_B. The sequence goes on from JAAYCZ010000097.1 coordinate 17,637, forward strand.
AATCAACTGATGCCGAATGCGATTACGCAGAAATGTTTGATCCTGATTGCTTTGATCAAGACAAAAGGAGATTTGATTTTCCTGCAGATAGGCTAGCAAATTCTGTTTGCTCTGCTGCAGAAGCGGACGAATCAGATCGCGGTTGCGCGGCATAATGCCCCGCAAGCCTTGGATACCCGTTCCCCTTAGCAAATGCAAAAGCACTGTTTCGGCCTGATCATCCTGATGGTGGGCAGTAGCTATGGCATCAGCCTGCAATTGCTGCAATAATTCATTGAAAAAAGCATAGCGGGCCTGACGACCGGCATCCTCCAGGGAGGTTTTATTCTGGCGGGCTAATTCGCGGACATCAATTGTTTTTGAGTAACAGGCAATCTGCAAATACCGGCAGCTTTCTTCCACAAATTGCTGTTCCTGCTCGGCTTGCGGACGCAATTTATGATTGATATGTGCAGCCACGATGTTGAAGCCAGACTCTTGGCTCAAATCCCTTAAAATATGTAAGAGGGCCATTGAATCTGGCCCCCCCGATACGGCTGCAATAACTTTGTCGCCGGGTTCAATCAATCTCTGGGCGGCAATATATGCCTTGACTGCGTCAATCATAGCTGCTCCTCATCTTTGTCTGATAATACTATCCTACCCAAGTTATATCAATTGTCAAGCCACCCGGAAACTATCCGGGAATACTGAAAAAATCCCTTTTATGTCATTCTGAATGGAACGTTAGCAAAATGAAGAATCTGCAAACCATTTAACCTGAGGATTTTGCATAATTAACTTTTTTTTAATAATCATGCAGCTTTAAAATGTCATCCTGAGCGTTAGCGGATCTACGGCACTCATGAGACTCCCCCTACGGGGATTATAAAATTTTGGGAAAATAAACTCGGAAAACCGTTCCTGCGCTGCCGGTTTCAAAATTTATGCGGGCCCCATGCCGGGCAGCAATACTGTAACAAACTGCCAGTCCCAAGCCGACTCCGTTTTCCTTGCTGCTGACAAAAGGTGTGCCGAGCAGTTCGACAAGGCCAGGGTCGATCCCGCAGCCCTGATCGGCAATACAAAGAATCACTTCTCTTTCGTTTTCTTCAGTACTTATGGTTATCGTTCCCCCAGGACTCATGGCGTCCATCCCGTTGCGAACCAGATTTAATATTATCTGCCGGATTTCATTTTCATCCAGCAGCAGCTTTATATCCCGGCCTGGTAATATTCTGACATGCTTGCCGTGCATCAATGCTTCGGCCTCGATCATCGGCCGGATCCTGGCAATAATTACCCCCAGGCTGTGTGGCTGCAGATCAGCAGTTTTATCCTTGGCCAGACTTAAAAATTCTGTGATAATGGCATTGGCCCTATCCAGTTCTTCAATCATCAGATCATAATATACCTTTTTATCTGAAGTATTTTCCTGGGCATTGAACATCTGCAGAAACCCCCGCACTGAAGTCATGGGGTTGCGTATCTCATGGCCGATTGAAGCTGCCATTTTCCCCACCAGATTCAGCCGGTCCAAACGGGCTATTTCCAGTTCATAACGCTTCTTCTCCGAGATATCCTTCAAAATAGACAGGCGACATTGCTTGCCATCCAGGTTGATTAACACCGAGGAAACCATTAAATCAATTTTTTTACCGGATTTGCTGCGGGTAGTAAACTCAAAATTTTTTACTATACCGAATGATTTCAGTTGTTCCAGAAAATGATTGTACAACGGCTCAGCCGGGTTAATTGCCTCAATTTGGACTCCAGTACGGCCAATGATCTCATCCCTGGTAAAACCATAAGTATCCAAGGCAGCCTGGTTGGCTTCAATATAAGTGTTATCTTCCATATGCATAAAAACGATCATATCCGGATTGAGATTAAATATTTTATAGAAACGATCCTCTGATTGAGCCAGATCCACCTCACGTAGCTTTTCCGCCAAAAGACGATGACGTTCTTCACTATCCTTGAGCGCCTGCTCCGCCTGCTTGCGGGCAGTTATATCCTTAAAATAAAAAGACAATCCCCCATCCCGGGCCGGATAAATTGTAACCTCAAACCAACTGGCCATTTTTACGCTAAAGGTTTCGTAATTAACCGTAACCCGTTCCCGCATAGCCATACATATTTGTTTGTAGACCCGGGGTTTTTCAGGCTCACAAATAATTTCCCATAACAATTTACCGTATAATTCTTCCTGGCTGCGCTGCCACCACTCTTGCGCTCTTTGATTAACATAGACAATGCGCCACTCTGCATTAATTGCATAAAACGGATCACTGATGGAAGCCAGGGTAAACAAAATATTTTTCAGGCTTTCCTCACTCTGGAGCAATCTATTTTCAGCCTGCTTGCGGTCGGTTATATCGATCATGGCATTTAAACAAAAATTATGCCCGTCAATGACAATCAGCTGGGAACATACCATTCCATAGCCGATTCCGCCGTCTTTGCTGCAATACTGGACCTCGTAGCTTTGCATCCCATTATTTTCCCTGATTTCCTGGTACTTTAGCTCATCCTGCACTGCATTGATCCATAATGACATAGAAGTGTGCCGTTGCCCGATCACTTCCTGGCGGGAATACCCAAAGGCCCTGATCCAGCTGTCATTGATATCAACGTAGGTAAAATCATCGAGGTTCAAAATAGACATGATTATGTCGCTATTGCGATAGGCATTAAAAAATATGTCCAGATTAGGGTATTCATGTATGTTAAATTTGTTTTTATGCAACCGCAGATTATTATCTTCGCTGTTCAGGTCCCCTTTGCCGCTGGACGAATCGATCATTTCTTTTCCTCCTCATTAATCGGTTGACCTATAACAATTTATTTTACTATAATTATAATTGAGTATTTATCCCTTGCCTTAGTTAATTGGATACTTTTGTTAGATTTCCTCCAATACCATATTAATTATTTCAATAATTTTACCATTTAATATGAAATTATTGCATAAATTTAAAAATCCGTCGAAGAGCACCTTGGCAAGCAAAATATATAGTGTATTTGCCTTGTGAGCAACAATTTATTGTACATCTTTTTAGCAAGAATTAATTATGCATAAGTCTCAATATAAAAAATCTCCCCAACGCTGGCGAAGCAATTGGAGAGATTTTTATTAATCTAATAATTTATTTTCAAGCCATATCCAGCCTTAGACATATAGCCGTCATATCGTCGCCGGGTTTGCCTGCTGCCAAGCTCAGCGCCCGGTTGATAACCATCTGGGCAATGATCTGCGGATCATTTTCGCCAATCTGAGCCAGTAAACGCGGTATCCATTCATCGCCGTTTTGTTCGCGGGAGGCTTCCATCACTCCATCACTGACCATCAGGATTATATCCCGGGGCAGCAGGGAGCGTTTCTCGCTGTTTACTTCCACTTGCTCCAAAATACCGATAGGCAGTGAAGAGGAACTTAATACCGATATTTGTCTTCCTCTTTTTATAAAAGTCGGAGCGCTGGCAATTTTAATATAGTCAAGCTCGGCATTATATAAATCTATCAACATCATATCCATGGTGGTAAAACTCTCACTGCGTGAACGCAGCAATAAAACTGAGTTGATGGTCTTTAAGGCCAGCTCTTTATCAAAACCGCTTTGGAGAAGGTCAAGCAGCAATTTTACTGCTGTATTGCTTTCATCACGAGCTTTTTCACCTACCCCCATGCCATCACTTAGAACAACAAGTTCCTTGCCTTCGTTCAGCGTATTTATAATCAAGCTGTCACCGTTTTTATCTTCCCGGGCAACTTGAGCAACTGCACTTGTAACCTGATAATTAAAAGCCCGTTTCAGCATAAAATCACATGCCCCTCTGCCCATTAAAGCGGGGCAGTTTTTCTGGCAAACCTCCAGTTTTTGGCCCAGAGCTGAAGAAAGTGCCGGGGCTACACTCAATTCACAACCGCTGCCATCAACACATGATGCGCTGATCACGTTTATGGTTAGAAGTTCTCCCTTGCTGCAGACGGGGTTGATATCTTTGAGGCTTATACCTTGTTTTTTGCAGGCCTTCAGTAATTGCTCGCGCAGTTCAATATCAACTGATGAATCAATTTCAATTTCATCGGCCAGGCTTCTTACTACCTGACCGACTCCTTTTAGCTGTCTGGCCACCAGTTCACGAGATTCTCCCATTTTCTCCGACCAATACTCGTTAATACGCAGATTATCAAAGAGATAATTAACCGTGGTCACCAGTTCGCGTCCGTGCAGACACTTCTTTTTAAGTGATGGCGGCAAATCTTCATAATTAATTTGCCCCGCACTTTCAGCCTGGCAGAAGAGTTCCAGGATCTCCTGCGCCGTACTGTGATACTCCCGACTCCAGCAGCCATTAAAACGATGGCAGCCTTCACAGAAGCCGTCGGATAATTCATCATATAAATAATTCAGACAGGAATTGCCCCGCGGTCGGAGGCTTATTTCTTCCTGACCGGTAAAGGTCGAACTTAGTTCGTCAAAAACCTGGGCCAGATGATGGATGCGATTGCCGATCGTTTCATTAAGGCGGTAATCATCGCTTTGGCTATCGGTTGCTTTATGGCTGGATATAAGCCCCAGACTCTGTACCGGCAGTTTTTCTTTTAATGATTCCGGCAGCAGCATAAAAACAATACTGGCAATACCTGTTTCCCATAACCCCAAAACGGTAAGCTGACTGTCAGCCATAAACATTGACAAGGCCAGCGTCCCCAACATAAAGCCGATAATTACCCCCAGGCGTCCAAAGCTGCGGAATATCCCGGCCAGTAGTCCGGAAATGGAATACATGCCCAGAGTCTGGGCAAAAAGACTGGAAGCAATGGAGGGCAGTATGCCGGACATAACTCCCATTATAGCTCCTCCGCCGGTACCCCAGAGGTAGGCTGCGATCATGATGCCCAGACGGCATAAAATACCGCTGAATGACAGCCCCAACACCTGCAGATCGCTGAGGCCCATTATCAAACCAATACCCAGAACCATAAAGGCGCCCATTTCTTCAAAACTAAAATTTACCATGGGTTTCTTCTGTTTGATCACCTCATAGCAATGCAGCATAACATAACTGATAACACCGCTGATCAGGGCTTCAAAAACGATCACCATTTCCTGATATAAATTTAACCCGCTTATCATTAAAGCGGCACTCTTTACAACCAAAATAACAGCAGTGGTTATAACCGGTACTCCCCACCAGGTTTTTCCCAATTGAATTTTTTCTGTGTTCAGAATCCATACCGTAACCAGCAAAACGGCCATATTAGCTGCCAATATGCTGCCGGGCAAAACAGTGGTCAGCCCGATCAGGCTAAAAAGCAACAGGATAATACTGCGCTGATGGCTTTGGGCCGCAAAGACAGCCACAAAAGCAAAAATAAAAGGCAGCAGTTCGCCAAGAATAAAAGCTCTTGAAAGAACTACCGCTCCTGCGGCCAGGAGGAGATTTTCCCATCGTAGCATGCTTCTAAGCCGGTCAGCAGAATAATTTAAGCTGCCGGCAGGGAAAATTTTATTGAACCGCAGCTGTGGACGGCGCCAGGCAGGATTTAGTTTTCTTCTTGCTTGTCTGGGCGCTAACTCGTCTTCCATCCTTTGATAAGGGTATATTTCCAGTCGCTCCAACATTTCCTTACCCCCTTGTGACTGAACCTGAGTTTAACCATTATAACAGGGGAAGCTTTATAAAAATTGTCAGCACAGGGAGCAAGGCTTTTTTTTATTCAAACAAAATCTCTATATAAAATCCTTACGGGAGCAGTTTATTCCAGACTTCAACATTTATCCGCCCATAATATTATTAACTTGGGCATAAAATTAAGAAAGGGGCCAAATCATTGGCACCCTTCCTTAAATCTTATTACAGTTTTAGTAATTTACTATTTTCTCAGATAAACCAGCCAATAAATTCCGCCAACGAAAATTGCTCCGCCGACAATGTTGCCCAAAGTTACAGGCAGCAGGTTTGAACTGAAGAAGTTTGCATAACTGAAGAACTGAACTACCTGGTCAGCAGTCATGTTAAATACGCTGACCGGTACACCATCAACCATTTTGGAAGCCGCCGCGACCATTTCAGGATTGGCATTGGCAACGGTGATGCCCATGGGAATAAAGAACATATTGGCAACGCTATGTTCGAAGCCGCTGGCTACGAAAGCCATGATGGGGAAGAAAATAGCGAAGATTTTGCCGACAATATCTTTGGCAGCAAATGCCATCCAAACTGCCAGGCAAACCAGCCAGTTACAAAGAATACCCCGGCAAAAAGCCTGGCCGAAGGTCAGTGACAGTTTGCCTTTGGCAATGGCTAGTGCTTTAGAGCCCATAGCGGTTAGAGTAATTGCCCCTGCGGCATCCGTTTGTCCCCAGTAGCCGCCCCAAAATACGATGTAAACCAAGAGTACAGAACCTACAAAGTTGGCTAAGAAAACTACCACCCAATTGACCAGTAATCCTGACCATTTGGCCTGACCGTTGCAGCAGGAAATAAAACAGGCCATATTATTACCGGTAAACAATTCCGCTCCAGCGATTACGACCAGCATCAGGCCGACGGAGAATACAGCGCCAAATAAGAATTGGCCGCCCGGCGTTCCTCCGGGTAAAAGCGTGTCCATGGAGCCGATCTTGGTAGCCAGATTGGCCCCAAATCCAATGTAGGCACCCGCCAGAATACCCAGTAAAAACATCTTCAAAATAGGCAGTTCAGTTTTCGACTTTCCGGCCGCACATGCGGTTGCTGCAATTTCTGCAGGCGTTAAGAATCCCATCAACAAGTTCCCCTTTCCTTTCTTTTTTCCGACGTTTAAGTTACGAATTTTCATCAAAAATATGATGAAAACCATAACTTTTTACATACTTCTAAAGCATTCTACGTAAAGCAAATAAATCCTGCCAAAAACAAAATCTTTTATAAATAATATTTCTTAAGACCAGATTATACCCTGCAATAAATCGCTGTCACTGACAATAATTTTATTTTTCCTCAGCATATCCATAATCAGCATGGTAATAAGTACGCCGGCATTAATAATATCAGCCCGTTCCGGCTGCAGCCCCGGCAGTCTTTTACGTAGAGCCAGCGGGGTATTCTCCAGCAGTCGGTAAATATCAGAAGTTTCCTGTCGGGTAACCTGATGTCCGTGTACTTTTTCAGAATCATATATATTAAGGCCCAATTTGATCGAGGCCAGCGTACTGGCGGTACCGCCTACCATAACCAGCGGGTATTCCATAAATCTAGCTTGCATGGCTTGAACCGGCTGCAGGCGAGCAGCTATATCATCTGCATTCATTTGCATTTCTGTAGCCCGAACTGCACCTACCGGCAATGAAATTACAAAATCCTGTTGGTTGCAGATAAATTCAGTACTGCCCCCGCCCAAATCAACTACCAGCGGAGGATGCTCTAGTTGCAGGCCTTTTTCCACCCCGATATAACTCAGCCTGGCCTCCTCTTCACCACTGATAATTTCAACCGGCATATGACTGCGTCGGGCAGCCTCTTCCACAAACGCTTTTCCGTTAGCTGCTTCACGCACTGCGCTGGTAGCCACCACCCGATAATGCTGTACATCATAGGCTTTCAGCAACGGTTGGATCTTCTCCAGCCACTGCCAGCTACGCTCTGCGGCTTCTTCAGCTATTTGCCCGGTCTCACTCAAACCGGCACCGATACGTGTCGTCTTTATTTCTTTGTACAGTACCCGCAACCCGCGGTTATCCCTATCGGCAATCAACAGCCGGCAGGAATTGCTGCCTATATCTATCGCTGCATAACTCATAGAAACCTCCCTGCTTTATTTAAGCACGTAAAAAAGCACTTCCAATAATGAAGTGCTTTGGTATTTGTTTATTGGTAATTTCTCCTTCGGCGAGGTTCAACCTTATTTTTGAGGGGCTGCATCCTTTCATCACTTTCTTTTAAGAACTTGCTGATCTTGTCATCTAGTGTTACGGGTGCTTCAGCTTTTTTAGGCCCACTAAATCCCCGGTTATCCCTGCGCGGTTCAGAACGGCTGTAACCGGGCTGACTGGCAGGAGGCCGAACCACTTTGGGTGGAAGTGCCTGTTTTATGGAAAGCCCAATTTTTTTGCCATCTATGTTCAGTACCTTTACTTTTACAAGGTCACCCTCTTTAATGTAGTCTTTAACATCTTTGACATACGTATCTGCTATTTCCGAAATGTGAACCAACCCTACCAAGCCACCAGGCAACTCAATAAACGCTCCAAACGTTGTAATACCTTGAACCTTGCCCTCAATAATTTCGCCAGGCACAATATTTGTTTGTTCAGTTGGCATAGAAATTAAGATCCCCCTCAATTAATACTATTTTAATTGTATTAAAAGCATCGGGGCTAGTCAACCGAAAACAGCTAATTATCCTGCTGCAGATCGATAATTACTTTTTCTCCGTCCTTAATCATGCCCAGCCGCTCACGTGCCAGCCGTTCAATCGCCTCGGGGGTTTTCAATTCCTCCAGCTTTTCCTGGTATTGATGTTTTACTTGCTGCAGTTCGGCCTTCTGTTTTTTTAATTCCTGCTTTTGGGCGGAAAGTTCCAGGATGGTTTTACCCCGGGGTACAATCGTTACGAGCAAGACGATACAAACCAGGCCGCTTATTAGTAAACGCAAGTTCTTGTTTTTAGGCTTCATCTTCGTCCTCCCCTGCAAAAACACCCATAACGTCTCCGGGAAGTACGATAACCACTTCGTAACCCTTACTGCGGGCACGGTTGTACAGGGTGGCAACGGTACTGGCGCTCACCTTGAGAATACGGGTAATTTCTTCGGTGCTTTTGCCCATTTCTTTCAGCACCACTACCTGTCTTTCCCTGAAACTTAGTTTTTCGGCTCCCCTGATTTCAATCTTCATACTATTTAACATAACCTATCCACATAATTTCCACAATATGTGGACAAAAATTTTTTACTTTTTTACTGTCGATTCAATCCATTAAAGATTGAAATCATCAGGAGGTGCAGGAGGATGGTGATTACGCCATTTTGTACGAATTTTATTAACCAGCCATACAACGGGTTTAAGCAATTGGCTCACCAGCATGTCAATAAAATGGGCACCGGCTTCTGCCATTGTCTTTAACGGCTTATATAAACGGGCAGCCAGCGTTTTGAAATAAATTATTCCTCCGAGGATTAGAAATATTAACGTATAAAATCTTAATTCACCTTGATTGATCACCAGCATACCCAGGGCAACAACCACAATCATAAACATCCAGAAGATAAAATCCAGCAGAAACAGGGTATACTTACCGACTTTTAAAGCTTTAATACCCAGTTGATAAAAATGTATTATGAACCCAGCTATTACCCCTAATAACAAGGTCAGAAAAAATATTTTTACCTGGGTGAGCAAACCCAGCAAATTAACCCCCCCTACTTCAAGAGCCGGTTCAGGATGGTTTTACCTTTATTTTTCAAATTTGTTCCCTGAGGTTTGTATGCCAGATGATTGATGCTTCCCATTACCGCAACTTGACCATGTTCAAGATTAAGCATGGTTATATGCAGTTCATGTCCGCCTATCTCAAGATATCCCATTACAGTTTCAAGGATAATTTCTTCTTCATCAAAATTAATTACATTGGTTATACCGCTTAGTTCAATAGATTTACGGTTTGACATGTTGATTAAATGCTCGGTCATTGATTTCACCTCCCTATATATCCGTTCAAATATTCAATAATTCTTACCGGACTTGGGCAATCTGCCTTGAAAATAGCTATGCAAACCAGAACCAATTTATTCATTCGTATAAATATAACCGCCTAATTTTTATCATTGAATTAAAACGAGGCGTTTAACTGAAAACAGTCAAACGCCCCCATATAAAAACCGTCCCATATTAAACATACAGGACGGCCAGATTATTCAATTATCCGATATAGGTTGCGCGCCTCGCTGGCTTTAATATTCTCCTTGATATCGAGTACCTCAAAAACGGTTTCTCGATCACCGATCCGTAAAGTGAGAATATCTCCCTTTTTTATCTCTGTTGACGGCTTTGCTATTCTGCCGTTTACCATTACTCTTTCGTTTTCAGCAAAATCCTTGGCCACAGTCCGCCGTTTTATAATCCTGGATACTTTAAGAAACTTATCCAGACGCATTTTAATCTACAGCATCTTTTAATGCCTTGCCAGCTTTAAATGCCGGTACTTTAGTGGCAGGAATACTTATTTCTTGGCCGGTCTGCGGGTTTCTGCCCTTCCTGGCCTGGCGCTCCCGAACTTCAAAGGTGCCAAATCCAATAAGTTGTACCTTCTCACCGGCTTTTAATGCGGTTTCGATGGTGCTAAAGAAAGCATTTACGATTTTGTCAGCATCCTTTTTGGTTATGTTGGTTTTCTGGGCTACCTCACTTATTAATTCAGTCTTGTTCAATGATACCCCTCCTTTTGTAGTATATTATTGGTATATTATGCTATTCTATGCTGAGCCCGTTAATCCTTCTTTTTTCAATAGGTAAAAAGTTTAAAAGTTGCTGCCATCTGCCTCTTGGAGACTTCGGCATAATTAATTTTAAATAAACCGATTCAATATATTGTTATTTTGCAAAGTTAAAGGCTCTGCATATTGTACTTTTAAAATGCTCTTGGCTACGCTTTTGCATTATGTATAACGCTTACGGTTAGGGCGAGGCAATTAAAATAAACCCTTAAAGACCCTTGGTTTTGGCTTCTTCCCATATTAGATCGAGTTCTTCCAGATTCGTCTCATCGATTTTTATTCCGGCATCTTCCAGCTTCTGTTCAATATAATGAAACCGTCGGGCAAACTTATTATTGGAAGCTTGCAGCGCCTGTTCCGGTTCTACTCCCTCCAGTCTGGCAATGTTAACCAGGGCAAAGAGCAAATCTCCTGTTTCCTCAAACTTGTCCGCCTGATTTTCAGCCCTGACCAGCTCTTCCACTTCTTCCTGAAATTTTGCCAACGCACCATGTGCATCCGGCCAGTCAAAGCCAACCCGAGCGGCTTTTTCCTGCATTTTTTCAGCTCGCATTAAAGCCGGCAAGCCTTGGGGAATGCCCTCCAATAGGTATTTTTTACCTTCCTTTTTCTTGAAGCCCTCCCATTTTTCCAATACGTCATCAGCTGTATTTAATTGCATGGTGCCAAAAACGTGGGGATGCCTGTCCACCATTTTGCGGCTGACACGCCGGGCAACTTCAGCAAAATCGAAATGTCCGGCCCGTTCTGCCAGGGCAGCATGAAATACGATTTGCAAAAGCAAGTCTCCTAATTCTGTCGCTAGCTCATCCATGTCTGCCTTATTAATAGCATCAATAACCTCATAGGTTTCTTCTATCAGATAGCGTATCAGGGATTCATGGGTCTGTTCCCGATCCCATGGACAGCCGCCTTCCCCCAGCAACCGATCCATTATGGCAATTAATTCCTCTAATGCTTCACTATTTTTACTCATGTTTGTCTTTTCCTCCATATGGCCGGTGATTAATCACCCCGGCCTAACATTTTCTTGATCATCTGCAGGTCAAACTCTTTAAATAACAGCAATAATGCTGCATAAACAGCAACTCCGATACATATGGCCAGCAAGGTAGCCAGGTGAGAATGCAGGCCCAATCCGACAACGGTACCATAACTCATCTTTACGGCGACGCCCATGGCAACGGTGATAAACGTTAATTTTATCAGCCGCCCGGTTTCATAGCGAACTCCTGTATAGCGGTTCAAAAAGAAAAGGTTCAGAGTTGAGCCAATTCCAAAAGCCAATACGGTACCGATGGCTGCCCCTCTTATATTTAACATGGGAATACTAGTCAGACTGTAATTGAAAATTACCTTGAGAAGACCGGTTACCAACAGGCTGCGCATAGCTATTTCAGGCCGGCCGATCCCCTGCAGACCGGCACTGGATAATTGGAAAGCCGCCAGCACTATAGTGGAAAAGGCCAGTATCTCCAGCGGAATACCCGCCTCCGGAGCAGCATACAGAAGGTCGCAGATCTGTACGGCTAATACATACAAGCCGGCGGCACAGGGCAACGATATAAGCATTCCCGCCCTGATGCCGGAGTTTATACGGTCATTTAAACTCTGCTGATTCCGGTTGGCCAGCGCTTCAGAAACTGCCGGAACCAGACTGGTAGCTATGGATATCGTAAAAATGGTGGGCAAACTGATTAGAACTGCGGCCATACCGGACAATTGACCATAGAGGGCGGTTGCCTGCGAAGTTGTATAATTTATGGACATGAGACGTCCCGGTACGATGATCGCATCCAATACTTGCACCAGCGGCAAGACGACTGCTCCAAATGATACCGGAACCGCCAGACGGATGAATTCGGAGGCAAGATCCCGCGAACGTTCAGGGCTGTATAATAATTTCTCGCTGCTTTTTTGCTTCTGGAAGTACCAGAAGAAAACAATAAGCACTACCAGCCCGGCTACCCCTCCGACTACCGCACCGAAAGTAGCCCCGGCAGCAGAATATTCTATTCCCCGCGGAAAAAGCAGATAGGCCATAATCAGTACCGCTGTCACCCGGAACAGCTGTTCAACCACCTGGGAAACAGCAGTCGGTATCATCCATTGATGTCCTTGGAAATAACCACGAAATACTGACATCAGCCCGGCAAAAAAAACCGCCGGGGCTACAGCCCAGATAGCATAGTAAGCACGAGGTTCCCGCAATACTTTGACGGCTAGAAACTGTGCCGATTGCATGATCAGCAGAGTCAAAACCAGACCCAAAGCAAACAGTATCATAAGAGAAACCCTGAAGATTCTGCGGCTGTCGCCATTAAAACCCTCAGTTTCCCGTCTGGATACCAGCACGGAGATGGCTACCGGTACACCCGCCGTTGCCAGTGAAAGGATGGTGGTATAAATAGGATAGGCCATCTGATACAGACCCATTCCCTCGCCCCCCAGTAAACGTGCCAGGGGGATACGGTAAAGGGCACCCAGGATTTTACTGATGGCCCCGGCTATACTTAATATCAAGGCCCCTTTCAGGAAGTTCCCTTTTTTATCCATTGTAACCTCCCCAGGATTTAATGGAAGCGATCCCCAATCTCCTCTTTTAAAATCTTTGCTTAAGATATTCCAGATTAAGCCTTAAGTCAAGCTGATTATCGTTTTCCTCAGGAAAAAAGCGGCCTCAGTCAGGCCGCTTTTCTTGCAAAATACTTATCTACTGCTCCATTTGCTTGGCCAGGAATCCGGCTGCGGTTTCAGCCAGTTTTATTTCCAATTCGCCCAGCTTGATGCCAGGGTCTTTGGAAACGATCAATACCGCCCCGATTGGGTCACCCTGGGTTATAATGGGGGCAACTACTTGAGATTTTATAGTATATTCCCGGTCATCCATTTGAATGACCTGTAAATTTTCGTCATTTGCGTTTTCCAGACCATTCATTATGATCGTGTTGCGCTCTTCCAGTGATTTTTCCAATAGCCTGCCTATAGGTTTACTTAAAAACTCACGTTTGTTGCCACCTGCTACGGCTATAATCACATCGCGGTCAGCTATCATCGAAATATGACCAACGGTTTCGTATAGTGATTCGGCATATTCTTTGGCAAAATCACCTAATTCACCTATTGGAGAATATTTCTTTAAAATAACTTCACCCTCACGATCAACAAAAATTTCTAGAGGGTCGCCTTCACGTATACGCAACGTCCTTCTTATTTCTTTGGGGATTACAACTCTTCCCAGATCGTCTATACGGCGAACAATACCTGTTGCTTTCATTTACAACTATCCCTCCTTTTTTCAATATTTGAAAATGTAGTTTCATTCTCAGTGATAGTATATAACTCAAAATCCCCTTTTATTCACTTTTTACCAGAGAGCTTGCAAAAAATTAATTTTACGTCTTTTAGCCAGCTCAACGGATTATTTATGCAGACTTTTGGTCATAATAACCAGAATAAATTTAAAAGGCGGCTAAATATGTGAATAAAATAACGGATTGGCAGCTTTATTGTATATTAATACTACTTACTATGCCGGTAGCGCTTTTGGAGCAGCCGCATAGACTGATACAAATTGCCTATAATAATGCCTGGCTTACATTTATCCCGGTTTTTTTAACTGGTGCCGGATTAGTAAAAATATATGATCTGATTATTAAAAAAAGCCGGGAGCCTTTTCCCGTTTTGCTGGACGAGCATCTGGGGAGAATTATTGGCAGGATTCTGGGTTCTATTTATATTTTTATTTTCTTGCTAACCTGTGCTTTTAATCTGCGGCTCTTTCTGGAATTTATGAAAATGATGGTTATGCCTTTGACTCCATTGAGTATATTTATCGGCGCAATTCTTTTGGTGGGATTTATTGTAATCAAGACCGGCCTGGCAGGTGTCGCCCGTAGCAGTGAGTATTTAGCCCTTTGGGGACTGGTATTTATACTACTTGTTTTGATCGCTTTGATCGGTAATTTTCATCTCGAACGTATCTACCCAATAGGTTACATTAATTTTAAAAATTACAGCCAGGGAGTATTTGCCGCAACCCTGATCCTGGGGAAAATGATGCCCATTTTGACGCTGGCCTTTTTTTTGGCTGACAAGAAAAAAGCAACCGGGGTCATGTTTAAAGTTCTCCTTACCTATGTTTCGCTGCTGGCTTTTACAGCCTTTGCCATAATTGTGATCCTGGGCACCTATCCTGCTCTTAATTATGTATTTCCTACCTTCAATATGATCAGATTGGTTCAAATCGGAAATTTTCTTCAGAATTTGGATATTGTTTTTGTGGCTATACTGATACAGGGTATTTTGGGAGCCGTCCTGATCTCCTGGTGGATGGCCTGTTTTACGACCCAAAAGGTTTTTAGTCTGAAGGATCACCGTTTTATAGCCGCCCCCACCACTTTGATTATTGGCGTACTGGCTTTGATCATCTGCCGTAATAATCTGGAAGTAGTTATCTGGAGTCTTGATATCATGCCATTGGTTTTTATGTTGTTTTTTATTATAATTCCCCTTCTCATTTGCATTATTTGTTTATTCAAGCCTGATATCTCTGCCCTCGAACCTGCTGATTCTAAGGAAATATTGCATAGCCAGGAAGCCGTTGGCTAAAACTAGTTAACAGCCAGTTAGTAATTTTTATCATATGCTCAATATTTTATGGAGGGTTAAGCGTGCGCTATATCAGCAATAAAGAAAGCCCGGCCCAAAAACCTTCTCCAGAAAATCTGATAAATATGACGCTGTCAACTGATATACAGGACAATCTGGACCGCAT
The DNA here is from genome assembly GCA_012729495.1 of Syntrophomonadaceae bacterium. Lineage (GTDB taxonomy): Bacteria > Bacillota > Syntrophomonadia > Syntrophomonadales > Syntrophomonadaceae > Syntrophomonas_B. The sequence continues at coordinate 32,880 of JAAYCZ010000097.1, forward strand.
GCGAACCTTGCTTAATTCATGCTCTGACGCAGTTGTAAGGGAATTTAGCTTCGGTAATCCGGCGGTGCGCGCCTGCCTTTTTTACTTTGACGGATTGGTCGATAAAAGGCAGATCGAAACAAATTTGCTCAAGCCTCTGCTCCTGGAACTGAACATGATGCAAAATGATAATGCTCTGTATTTAGATGCCAATGGGGATCTGCTTAACAAGGTGCAGAATAAGATATTAAGTCTGGCTGATATTAAACGACTTAACAGCCTGCAGGAGGTCTGTCACCAAATAACGTCAGGGGATACGGTGCTATTAATTGACGGCTGTGCTGAAGGTTTGGCGGCGGGAACGCGTTCCTGGACAGGGCGGCCCATTCAGACTCCGGAAAATGAAGTAATCGTCTTTGGTCCTAAAGAGGGATTTTGTGAGACACTGCGCTTCAATACTGCTATTTTGCGTAGAAGGCTCAAATCGACCCGCTTAAAAATTGATTCCCTGGTCCTGGGGAGAATCTCCAAAACGGATGTGGCAGTATGTTATATCGAAGGTATAGCTCCGCCGGAATTGGTTAAGGAAGTAACCGCACGTCTGAACAAGATAGATATAGATGCCATACTGGATACAGGATATCTGGCCGAGTTGATCGTCGATCATAAATGGACGATATTCACCCAAACCGAACATACCGAAAAACCTGACCGGGTATGCGGCCAGCTGCTGGAAGGAAAAGTCTGCATTATGGCCGACGGTACATCCATGGCGCTTATATTGCCCATATCATTCCCGGAATATATGATTTCTCCGGAAGATTATTACATCCATTTTATACCCGCATCATTATTTCGGATGCTGCGCTTTACTGCCTTTATCCTGGCGCTGTTAATGCCATCATTATATGTAGCCCTGATTTCTTTTCATCATGAAATGATCCCCACTCCTTTACTGCTGACGATTGCCGCCACCCGCCAGAATGTACCCTTTCCGGCATTTTTGGAGGCTTTGCTGCTGGAAGCCACGTTCGAATTGCTGCGTGAGGCTGGTTTGCGCCTGCCCCGGGCGGTTGGTCCGGCGGTAAGTATCGTGGGGGCTTTAATTATTGGCGACGCTGCGGTGCGGGCCGGACTGGTATCCACCCCGATGGTGGTAGTAATTGCCTTTACCGGTATTGCTTCTTTTGTTTCTCCTTCATATAATGCCGGAATAATTATCCGCATTACCCGCTTCGCCTTTCTCTTTGCTTCAGCCATGCTGGGTTTTTTAGGCATAATTATAGTCCTGCTGGTAATGATCGTAAGAATGGTATCTCTATCTTCCTTTGGTCTTCCCTATATGGCACCTATGGCTCCTTTAAGCTGGCGCCAAATGACTGATATTATCGTTCGCCGTCCCTGGTTTAAAAACATACAGCGCCCTTACTGGGAAGGAATGATGGATATTACACGCCAAAAGAGTGCTGCCGAAAAAGGAAGTCAGCAACAATGAAAAAATTTGTCGTTTTCCTGTTATTGGTTATTTTCTGCATTTCCGGCTGCGGAGAAATTGAATTGAATAACGCTGCCATACCGATTGCTTTTGGCATCGATTCAAAAGACAACCGGATCTTCGTTTCTGTACAAATTGCCAAGCCGGTCAGTCCCGGAACAAGTGCCGGTAATGCTCCTCAATTTTTTGTAATAACTGCCAGCGGCCAGACATTTTCCGAAGCCAGCCGCAATATCAGTTTGTTTTTTGCTTCGATACCGCTTTGGAGTCAAGTACAAGTTTCATTACTAAGCGATACGAAAGCCCAACAAGGGGTTGATGATCTGGTCGATCTCCTGGTCCGTAACCGCTTTGTCCGTAAAACCAATACCCTAGTCGTCACTAAAAATGCCACCCCCGAACAGATCCTTACTATAAATCCTTATCTTGAATCTTATACCGGTGTGGCCATCAGAAAACTACTGCAAAGCCAGGAAAAACAGCTCGGGATATACATCCACACAGATATCGAAGAATTCCTGCAAAAATTGTCTGCACCGGGTGTTGAACCCACGATACCGTTGATCACCATACAAAAAAATGGCCGCGAAAAACAACTCCTGCTGGACGGTACGGCAGTTTTTAAAGACACTAAAATGATCGGCAGTCTGAATGAAACGGAAAGCCGCGGTTACAGTTTAATAAATCCTAAAACAAAAACAATCGGTTTGTTCCTTATACCCTCACCCGTTGACCCGGAACATAAAGTTACTCTGGAGATTTCATACTCTCAAACCAAAGTCACTCCGGTTATTAATGGCCAAAACATCAAGATGAATATTGAAATCAATTTAGATGGCAATTTCTACGAACAGAGCGGAACAGAAAACTTGTTTACGCCGGAAATCTTCAAAATGATTGAAAACGGCGCGGAACAGGAATTAAAAAGACAGATGACATTGTCAATTAAAAAAGCAAAATCACTCAATAGTGATATCTTCGGATGGGGAAACCTGGTCTATCATAAAGATCCTGAAGTCTGGAAACAGGTTGAAGATGACTGGGATCAGCTTTTTCCGGAAATACCTTATGCAATAAAAGTTAATTTTGAATTGCGCCGCAGCTATTTAACCGATAAATCATTCATATTTCGTTGATATTTGAGACTTTTGCATAATTGATTATTTTTTAACTTGCCATGCCGCTTTAGAATGTCATCCTGAGCGTTAGAGAAGCTGCCCTGTGATCTTTAGGTCACATATGTAGTCCCCGTAGGGGGATCTACGGCACTTGACAGTTTGAAATGAAAATAGGGGATAAACAAGATGATTTGGATTTATATAGCCCTTTGCCTGCTGATTTTAATCATAGAGGTACCTGGTTTGATCAAACAGCAACATTATAGGGATTTATACGTATTTATGTTCCTGTTGGTTATTGGTTTCTTTATGGGGCTGGCCTTTTTCCTGAAATGGCCGCTCTTTGCACCGTTTGCAGCAATGACTTCTTACTTTGGGATTTAGTTTTTAAGAGGAGGATCGTATGGTTAAAAAACACCTGATTCCTGTCCTGGTTATTTTGCTATGGAGCAGCGCTGGTTGCTGGGATTTACAGGAAATAAACGATAAAGCCGTTACCACTTCCATTGGCATCGATCTGGAAGAAAATAATAAAGTGCGTTTCTCCAGTTTATATATTTCACCGTCTATACCGGGAGGAGAAACCGGAGCTGCCCAAACCAAACCGACTTTAACCACAGCCAGCGATTACAGTGTAGCCATGGCTGCCCGCAAGATGATGTTGTCATTATCAAAAGTACCTGAATTTGCACATATCCGCAGTCTGATTCTGGGAGACAACCTGGTCAGCAACAACCTTACCCTGAGTGTAGATTTTTTACTTCGCAATCGAAATATTTCGGAGGTAGCGAACCTGCTGATCAGTGTCGGCAGCCGTCCCGAAGAAATTTTAGCTTCAATAAATAGCACTGACAGGGCTTTACAACAATTGATAGCAGTAAACGAGTTTGAGGCAGGTATTTATATTCCGGTAACGCTCGTTGATTTCACCTATAAACTGCTCACTCCCGGAATCGAACCAACCATACCGCAAATAATGATCCAGGAAACAAAATCAATAAATAAATCCTCCTCCAGTCAGGATCAGACTGAAAACCCCTCCGGTGAAAGCAAAAGGCTGGTATTACATGGCACAGCAGTTTTTAAAAAGGATAAAAAAATCGGGGTTTTAAATGAATATGAAAGCCGCGGGTTAAGATGGCTGAACTCAAATAAAAAAACCGGTGGAATAATATTAATACAATCCCCGTTAAATCCCAAGGAATATACAGCGTTGGAAATCCTGCATTTTATGAGCGAGACCCGACCCCAGGTAAATGGCAAGCAAATAAAAATGCAAATCAGCATTAAAACCCGTCTGGCACTATATGAAAATACCAGTATTGTTAATAATATTTCAAAAGATACGCTGAAAAAAATGGAGCAAGCTGCGAATCAGGAAATCTCCCGGCAGATAATAAGTTGTATTCATAAATCACAAAGTCTTAACAGTGATGTGCTGGGATGGGGCCTCTTATTGCTGCAGTACCAGCCTGATACCTGGAAGCAGGTAAAAGGAGATTGGAATCATTTGTTTCCTCTGGTTGAGTATGATTTACAAGCAGAAACCAGCATTATCCATACGTATTTAAGTAAATAGACTTTTTCACAAAAGGCAGGTGAGACGATTGCCGCCCCGACTGATATATTCATTGCTGCTGTTTACAGCTCTGTTTGTCCTGCTGGAGGTCAGACCGCTCTTCAGGGCCAGGAACTTCAAGGAGTTGGCTGTGGCCGGCCTGATAATGGCGCTGGCCTTGGCCTATGGCATAGATTATATGACGGAGTCGCAGCTTCTGCCCAATCCAAATCTTTTAATCACCTGGTTTAAACCTGTTTCAGAATCATTTGATAAGTTTTTTTGGGTTACAGGTTAAAATACGGAGGTTTATAAAAATGGAAAAGAAATATTTATCCATCCAGCAACAAGTTTTAATGGTTTTTTTGCTGATGTTCGGCAGTTCGCTGGTTTTTCTCACCGGCAAGGCAGCGTCCCAAAATGCCTGGTTTTCTGCATTAATGGGATCATTTTTTGGCTTGTACGTTCTCTATGCAATTATTAAGATCCATGAACTGTTTCCCGGACAAAGGATCACTCAGATCAGTACTGCGGTGCTGGGCAGGATTCCGGGAACTGTTTTAAACTGTTTGTTTTTATGGAGTATATTCGCCATCCTTTGTACTTTTCTTTTTGATATCATCATGATTTTGGAAATCATATACCCCCTGCTGCCCAGAGTCATATTGTTTCCCTTGCTGATTCTTACCTGCTGCTATTTTCTTTATAAAGGGATAACTGTTCTGGGACGCCTGGGTGAGATCATTATTGTTCCAACTATAATCATAACTGCAGTGGGTCTTTTGTTATCACTACCGCATGTTGACCTGGCCAATTTAAAACCTTTCGGGGAAAACTGGAGGTCAATAGCTGCCGGCACCTTATATGCGGCCGATTGGCCTTTCAATGAAGTTATTATTTTCGGCCTTTTTTTGCCGATGGTATCCGGTCTCAAATCGAACAAAGCCCTTGTTTACTTTTGGTATTGTGGCGGAGTAATATTACTTACCCTGATTGATATTAATATTATCGCCGTATTAGGGAAGGATCTGGCCTACCTCTCTCTTTTCCCTCTTTTTGAGACTTCACGGGCAATTGGAATGGAGAATTTTCAGCGTATGGAGCTATTATTCTTCGTAATCTGGTTTATTACCGGTATGTATACCATGCTGATTTTTTATCAAGGGCTTACCTTTATTGTTCAGGATCTCTTCACCTTGAAAAACTATAGGGCTTTAATATTACCGCTGGGACTATGTATAGTGGTTTTCACCCTTTATATGTTTCCCAATACGGTCGAATACAGCTTATTGGGCTTTAAGTATCTTGAGGTTTATACTTTTCCGGTCAACCTTCTTTATCCAACCATCATCCTTTGCGCCGCCAAATACCAGCAAAAACGTCAGCCGCAAAACCCTTCCAAAATAAATCCCCTGCAGCACACCGCTTTATGATACAAAATTCGGCGGCCGGCTTGCTTTGGTACGTCTGCCACTGCCTCATTCCTCAGCGACCGTAACAGTATTTTGATATGCCATAACCTGCTGGTTTTGATTATGAAAACATTTATGTGATATTATTTTCTTAAAGATTCTATTTCATTTTCATAAATTCTTCATAATTATTGGTTATTATAATTTAAAGCTCATCCTATTCCTGTAGCAGCTTGTGATTTAATTTTTATGTGAAAGGAGCAAGTGAACGATGCGCAAGTTTAGTAAAACAATTATTTTGCTGCTGGTTGCATTTCTGTTGGGCGGAGCCTTTATTGCCCACCAGCAGGGTACTACCTTATGGGCGGCAATAACAGATAATAAGCCGCAAACAGCAGCACCTCAGCTGGAAAAGACAACCACCGCTGCTTTGACTATACCCGGTGAAGCCATGAGCATAGCCGATATGGTTGAATCAGCCAGCCCGGCAGTGGTCAATATCAAAACTTCGGTAAAAGTTAATGCCGTCTTTGACAATCCCTATTTTAATGATCCTTTTTTCCGTAGTTTTTTCGGCAATCAATCCTTTAATACCATCCCCCAATATAAAACCGGTATCGGGACAGGTTTCCTCATTACCGCGAACGGTTATATTCTTACCAACCAACACGTAATTGAAGATGCCTCCTCAATTACGGTGCAGCTAAACGGTAAATCTAAAGAAATTCCCGCTCAGCTGATCGGCTCGGATCGTGAACTCGACCTGGCGGTGTTGAAAATAAGCGGCAGTAATTACCCGGTTCTGCCTTTGGGTAATTCTGACAAGATGCGAGTGGGTGAATGGGTGGTAGCCATTGGTCAGCCTTATGGTCTTGATCATACTGTAACCACCGGAGTTATTTCTGCCAAAGGCCGTCCTATAACCATCGAGGATCGCAATTATAAGAACCTGATTCAAACTGACGCGGCTATCAATCCAGGCAATTCCGGCGGACCTCTGTTGAACCTGAACGGTGAAGTTATCGCCATAAACACGGCAGTAAATGCGCAAGCCCAGGGAATAGGCTTTGCCATTCCCATCAATACCGTCAATGAAGTATTAAAGGACTTAATCAGCGGCAATAAAATCGTAAGACCGTATTTGGGAATCCGCATGAACGATTTGAATGATCGGCTCCGTTCTGAACTGGGGGTGGGAAACTCCATCCAGGGAGCGGTAGTAGTTGAAGTAGTGAACGGTACCCCTGCAGCTTCGGCAGGATTGACCAGCAACGATATCATTACTTCCCTTAACGGTACCAAGGTTGAATCAGCCAGTGACCTGCAGGATCTGATTGCAAAACATAAGGTCGGTGAAAAGATAACTCTTAATGTCATTCGTTCCGGTAAACAAATAACCGTCTACGCAACTTTGCAAGCCAAACCAAATGCATAATCAAAGTTAATATCAACACAGATCGAGCAAAAAAGGTTTAGAGCAAGGCAATCGGGAAGCCCGCAATTGAGGCGTACATGAGGTACGTCGATTGAACGGGCTTCCCGCATTAACGCAGCTATAAGCCTTTTTTGACGATCTCAAAACAGGGGATGGTTCCCCTGTTTTTTTATCATATCAATTCAAGCATTTCCTGCAAAGCAGCCAGTGAGCTGCTTTTTTCTGTTTGTATGTGCACCGTGTAGGGATTTATCTTTTTTAGTCCTGGTATCTTTATATCTGCATCCAGAGTCTTGTTGAGCACGATTTCTATTTTATCACCTTTACGATGCAGAGATTTTATTTCCTTATCCCGGGCTTTGATGCGCAGCCCTGCTATTTGCAGGAAATTTTCCACCGCCGGCGGCAATCTGCCAAAGCGATCCACAATCTCATTGCGGATATCATCAACTTCCTCCGTTGTACCAGCCAGCAGCAACTGCCGGTAGATGCGCATCTTGGTACCGGAATCGGGTATGTAACTGTCAGGAATGTAATAATCAACATCAATATCCAGCTGGGGATTGATCGTTTCCGATGGAACGACTCCTCGCAGCTTGGCCGTTTCCTGTTCCAAAAGGCGGCAATAGAGATCAAATCCTACCGCATAAATATAGCCATGCTGTTCGGCTCCCAGTATATTTCCTGCTCCCCGGATTTCAAGGTCACGCAGGGCTATTTTCATCCCTGCTCCCAGTTCATTGAATTCCCGGATAGCGTTTAATCGCTTTTGGGCCGTCTCGGTTACCGCCTTGTCCGGACGATAGGTAAGGTAAGCATAGGCTACCCGGTCAGAACGGCCAACCCTTCCACGCAGCTGATATAGCTGCGCCATACCCATATGGTCAGCCATGTCCACAATGATCGTATTGACGTTGGGCATATCCAAACCGGATTCAATAATGGCAGTACATAAAAACAGGTCAAACTTGCCGGCAACAAATTCCGTTATCGTTTGCGCCAATTCTTCTTCGGGCATACGTCCATGACCTACGGCAATGCGAACCTGCGGCAGGAGTTTTTCCAATTCTGCTTTGACCCGCTGGATATCCTGAATACGGTTGTGAACAAAAAAGGTCTGTCCCCCACGGGCTATTTCTGCCATTACAGCTTCCCTGACGATTTCTTCGTTATACTCCATAACATAGGTGGTAATCGGATAGCGCTGGGGCGGAGGGGTTTCAATCACACTTAAATCCCTGAGGCCGGTAAGTCCCATATGCAGGCTACGGGGAATCGGCGTAGCGGAAAGGCTGAGGACATCCACCTGTGCTTTTAAGGCCTTTATTTTTTCCTTCTGGGCAACTCCAAAACGATGTTCTTCATCAATAACCAACAATCCCAGATTCATAAATTTTACATCTTTGGAGAGCAATCTATGGGTAGCAATAACAATATCCACCAATCCTTGATTGATGGCCTGCACAATTTTCTTTTGCTGTCCGGGGGTACGGAAACGACTTAGTACTTCAATATTAGCCGGATAGTTTTGAAAACGCTGGGTAAAAGTTTGATAATGCTGTTCGGCCAGCAACG